>CAMHEN010000062.1 GCA_946184165.1 uncultured Clostridia bacterium
CTCCTCGGTCTCGGCGGTGCGCTTGAGGATATACTCGCGGTTGATGTTGCGCAGCCTGATCTCCGCCACATACTCCGCCTGGACCTGGTCGATGCCGAAGCCGAGCATCAGGTTCGGCACCACGTCGGCCTCGAGCTCCGTGCCGCGGATGATCTCGATGGCGCGGTCGATATCGAGAAGGATGCTCTCCAGGCCCCGGAGCAAATGGAGCTTCTCCTTCTTTTTGCTGAGATCATAGAAGATCCGGCGGCGCACGCAGTCGAGACGCCAGGCCGTCCACTCCTCCAGGATCTCCCCCACCCCCATGACGCGGGGATTGCCCGCCACGAGAATGTTGAAGTTGCAGGGGAAGGAGTCCTGCAGGGGCGTGAGCTTCATGAGCTTCTGCATGAGCTTCTCCGGGTCCGTGCCGCGCTTGAGGTCGATGGCGAGGCGCAGGCCGCTGAGGTCGGTCTCGTCGCGCATGTCGTTGATCTCACGCACCTTGCCGGTGGTGATGAGCTCGCGCACCTTGTCGATGATGGCCTCGGAGGTGGTGGTATAGGGGATCTCATAGATCTCTATGATGTTCTCCTTCTCGACAAAGCGCCAGCGGGCGCGGATCCTGAAGCTGCCGCGGCCCGTGCGGTAGATCGACTCCATCTGGGCGCGGTCGTAGATGATCTCCCCGCCGGTGGGAAAGTCCGGGGCGGGCATGGTGCTGAGGAGATCATGCTCCGGGTCCCGGAGCCAGGCGACGGTGGTGTCGCACACCTCGGCGAGGTTGAAGCCGCAGATCTGGCTCGCCATGCCGACGGCGATGCCGAGGTTCGCCGAGACCAGCACGTTCGGGAAGGCGGTGGGCAGGAGCGTCGGCTCCTTCATGCTCCCGTCGTAGTTGTCCGTGAAGTCCACGGTGTCCTTGTCGATGTCGCGGAAGAGCTCCGCGCAGATGGCGGAGAGCTTCGCCTCCGTATAGCGGGGGGCGGCGTAGGACATGTCCCGGGAGAAGACCTTGCCGAAGTTGCCCTTGGAGTCCACAAAGGGCGTCAGGAGCGCCTGATAGCCCGCGGAGAGGCGGACCATGGTCTCATAGATGGCGGCGTCCCCGTGGGGATTGAGCTTCATGGTCTGGCCCACGATGTTCGCGCTCTTGGTGCGCCCGCCGGTGAGAAGGCCCATCTTGAGCATCGTGTACAGGAGCTTTCTGTGGGAGGGCTTGAAGCCGTCGATCTCCGGGATGGCGCGGGAGACGATGACCGACATGGCGTAGGGCATGTAGTTTGTCTCCAGCGTCTCGGTGATGGGCTGCTCCAGGATTTCCGCCCGCAGGCCGACCACGTTGGGGTTCAAGTATTTTTTCTTTTCCTCTTGCTTTTTCTTTGCCATGGCTCACGCTCTTATCTGGATTTTTTGGCTTTTTTGCCGCTCACGAGATTGCGCTTGCACCTCGGGCAGGTGTCGATGGCGAGCACGCCGAGGAGGATCACCTTCCCGCAGTGGGGGCAGCGGCAGTACTTCACGTCGATGTAGATGATGGCGATGAAAAGCAGCAGCGTCGCCCCGGAGAAGAGACCCATCACCATGGGGGTGCCGCGCGTCACCATGGCGAGCACGGCGCAGATGACGTCGGAGACGAGGAGCTTTTTGAGAAGCTCACGCCCGCGGGTAAAGCCGCTGATATAGGTGTTCATAAGAAGACTCCTTTCACGATATATCCGCTAAATCCAGAAACTGCGCGCCGTATTCGGAGATGTGATTTTTTCGCCCCTCGAGATTGTCGCCGAGGAGGAGGTCGAACACCTCCGCCATACGCTCGGCGTCCTCGGGCATGACCTTGATGAGGCGGCGGGTCTCGGGGTTCATGGTGGTCATCCACATCATGTCCGGGTCGTTCTCGCCGAGTCCCTTGGAGCGGCTGATGCTGGCCTTCGCCCCGCCGAGGGAGTTCAGGATCTCCGCCTTCTCCCGGTCGGAGTAGGCAAAGTACGTCTTGCCCTTGCACTCGATCTCATAGAGCGGCGACTCCGCGATGTAGACATAGCCTTCGCGGATGAGGGTGGGCACCAGGCGGTAGAGCATGGTGAGGATGAGGGTGCGGATCTGGAAGCCGTCCACGTCCGCGTCGGTGCAGATGATGATCTTGTTCCAGCGGAGGCTGCCGAGGTCAAAGGCGGACATATCCCTGACGTGCTTGTCCTTCACCTCCACGCCGCAGCCCAGCACCTTCATGAGGTCGGTGATGACGTCGCTTTTGAAGATGCGCACGTAGTCCGCCTTGAGGCAGTTGAGAATCTTGCCGCGCACGGGCATGATGCCCTGAAACTCCGCGTCCCTTGAGAGCTTGCACGCGCCGAGAGCCGAATCGCCCTCCACGATGTACACCTCGCGCCGGTCCACGTCCCGGCTGCGGCAGTCCACGAATTTCTGGACGGGGTTTGTGATGTTGATGCTGCCGGAGAGCTTTTTCTTCATCCCCTGCCGGGCCCGCTCCGCGGTCTCGCGGCTGCGCTTGTTGATGAGGACCTGCTCGGCGATGCGGTCGGCCTCGGGCTTGTTCTCGATGAAATAGACCTCGAGCTGGCTCTTGAAGAACTCGGTCATCGCCGTCTGGATGAAGCGGTTGTTGATGGCCTTCTTGGTCTGGTTCTCGTAGGAGGTCTGGGTCGAGAAGCAGTTGGTGACCAGCACCAGACAGTCCTGCACGTCCTGGAACTTGATGGCGCTCTCGTTCTTCTGGTACTTGCCGAGCTGCTTGATGTAGCTGTCGATGGCCGAGGTGAAGGCGAGCTTCGCCGCCTTGTCCGGCGCGCCGCCGTTTTCGAGCCAGGAGGAGTTGTGGTAATACTCCAGGGCGCTCACGGTCTTGGAAAAGCAGAAGGCTGCCGAGAGCTTGACCTTGTATTCGGGCTTGTCCTCCCGGTCGCGGCCCTTGCGCTCCGCCGAGATAAAGCAGGGCGCCGTGAGGGGATTCTCCCCCGCAAGCTCCGTGACATAGTCCATGATGCCGTTCTCATACAGGTAGTCCCGGGTGTCAAAGCCCTTGTCCCGCTCGATGCGGAGTCTGAACGTGACGCCCGCGTTCACCACGGCCTGGCGGTGCAGCACGTCGTCAAAGTACTCCTCGGGGATGTCGATATCGGTGAAGACCTCGAGATCCGGAAGCCAGCGGATGGTGGTGCCGGTCTTTTTGCGGTCGGCGGGCTCGACCGAGAGCTCCTGGCCCTTTTTGCCGACAGGCTTGCCCTTTTTGAAGTGCAGGGAATATTTCTTCTCATCGCGCCAGACTGTCACGTCCATATACGCGGACGCGTACTGGGTGGCGCAGGAGCCGAGCCCGTTGAGGCCGAGGGAGTATTCATAGTCTCCGCCGTCGAGATTGTTGTACTTGCCGCCGGCATAGAGCTCACAGAAAACCAGCTCCCAGTTCCAGCGCTTCTCGTTGGGGTTCCAGTCCAGGGGGCAGCCGCGTCCGTTGTCCGCAACCTCGATGGACCCGTCTTTGAAACGGGTGAGGGTGATGAGCTTGCCGTAACCCTCGCGCGCCTCGTCGATGGCGTTGGAGAGGATCTCAAAGACCGCGTGCTCGCACCCGTCGAGCCCGTCCGAGCCGAAGATGACGCCGGGACGCTTGCGGACCCGGTCCGCGCCCTTGAGCTGGGAGATGCTGTCGTTGCCGTAGTTGGGGGTATTGGCCATGGATTTCAAACCTTTCTGCCCGGTTTCGGGCATATTTGGAACAATTTTAACTGTGGTAGTATAGCATATTTTTCCCCTCATGCACACCACAATTCGGTTACAATCCGGGCATGGGAGTTTAGCGTAAGGAGTGCGGAGTGTATGATCTTGCTTCAGTTGCGCATACGACAGAAGCGTCCCCCGGTGTGCAAAGCTCCCCGCCTGCCGTAGGGGCGACCGCAAGGGTCGTCCCTACGGTATCAACGGACATTCCTGCATCCCGGCAAATCCGTACAGAGCCGCGGCTTCCCCTCGCCTCCCCTGAAAGGCGCTTCCTTTCTCATGGGAACGACGTATAGAGCCGCCGTCCGGTTCCTCCCTCTCCCTCCCCCTTGTATCCCTCTCCCGCTGCCTCTTCCGCTCCCGCTCTCGATGAAAATATGTTTTTAGATAGATATCGGTTTCCGGTTGGGACTGCGGCTGTGTATGCGGCTGCGGATGTCGCTGCGGATACGGATGCGGATACGGATGCGGATGCAGATGGATACGGCCCGTTGTTTTCGTTCACGGGAAATGACGGCCCGTTGTTTTCGTTCACGGGAGATAACGGCCCGTTGTTTTTCTCCGGGCTCCTCGCGCGGAAAAGCTGCCACTCGGCAAAGCTCAAAAAGGACTCTCCGCACTTCTTTTTCTCCCGCGCATAGGCGGCGTACTGCCGCTGCTCCCGGCTCTCCTCATAGCGCTCGGCGTCCCTGTCGATCTTCGGGACCAGCATATCGAAGGCCATGCCCGTCATGGCGTCGAGCTCCGGCACCACGCCGTACTGCGCGTAATCCATCACCGAGCGCAGCAGCGCGCCGCACTGGGCGTCGTCAAGTCTTGTGATCGCCGGTCTGATCGCGTCAAAATAGAGCATGACGCCCGGACGATCTTTCGCTTTTGCCATGTCTCAGTCCCCCTTCCCGTCGTGCGGATCAACGTATCCCCGCCTTTTTCGCAGACTTTTCATATGCAGCTCTCCTGTCTCTTTTTATTTTAAGATGTCCTCATTATAGCATCTTCCTTTCAAAAGGTCAAGGGTTAGCCTACTCTTTTTTTATAAAGATTTCGAAAACTTTGACCAGACGCAAAAGACGGGCTGCCGAAAGGCAGCCCGTCCCCGCGGCCGCGGTCGTCTCCCCGTTCGGGCAGGAACCTTGCCGCTTGACTTTTTTCCGTTTTCGTTGTATCCATATAGATATACGGACCACGTCGGGTTTTTTTCTCTCTCGCCCGCCGGAAAACCGTCCGCGTATAGTTTGCACAGCGCCGTATAAAATACGCAGGTAAGAATTGGTTAGGGGTTTTTAAGAAATGGATATGCTGTATAAAGGTCTTTTTATCGTGGCCGTCGCCATTGCGATCTGGGTTTTGATCAAGATTCTCTCGGCGCCGTTGAAGTTTATTGTCAAATGGCTTATCAATGCTGTCATCGGTTTTGCGCTTTTGTTCCTCGCGAATTTCGTAGGCGGATTTTTTGACTTTGCGATTCCCGTAAATCTCGTCACCTGCCTCGTGGCGGGCGGCTTCGGCATCCCGGGGGTCATCTTCCTCGTGGTTGTGATGCTTTTCTTCTGAGTCTAATCCTCCAGCATCACGCAGTTCATCTTTCCGCTGAAGGCGGTGCAGGCGTCCAGGGCGATGATGCCCGGGGCTGTGTAGGGGCTGAAGTCCGCGTCCGGGCCGAAGTCCGTGCCCCGGCCCTCATAGCGGCTGTGGCCGTAGGAGCAGTGATAGTGTCCGCAGACCACGGTCTTGTCTTCTACGCGCACGGTCTGCACGGCGTCCATGGGGTTTATCCAGCGGGCCTCCCGCCAGGCGGCGCTGTCCGCCTCGCGCCAGTCCCCGTCGTAGATGAGGCCGCCGTACCAGGACTCGCAGGGGACCCAGGCGTGGGTGAAGATATAATTCCTCGTCTCGGCATAGTCCAGCATGGCGGGGATGATGCGCTGAAAGAGAGGCGTCTCCCGCCCGGCGGCGGCAAGCTGCATGTTGCTGTTCCAGCTGTAGCCCGCTGCGAGACCCGTGAGCTGCTCGAGGGTGTCGTAGGTGCCGTTGTGCAGATGGTGGCGCAGGGGCCTGCCCCGGTCCTTGGTCACGAGATCTTCAAAGAGATCCTCATGATTGCCGCGGATGAGGACGACCCGGTCCTCCTCCAGCAGGCGCAGGATCAGATCCTGGAGTCTCTGCGCCTCTCCCCCGCGGTCAAAGAGATCGCCGAGGAGCAGGATCTTCTTCTCCGCCGGATCGTCCCAGTAGCCCGCGTTTCTGAGTGTCTCTTCAAACAGGGTGCAGTATCCGTGAATGTCGGTGAGAACGTAATATTTCATAGACAAAGCAGGAGGCCGCTGTCATGAGCGGCCTCTTATCATTTTCTTCAAATCAGTATGCGACCCGTGACGTCTCTACGGTGGGGGTGATGCTCATGTTCTTGATACCGGAGGCCGCGGCGAGGACGCTGTCCCATTGGGGCGGGGTCGGCTCTGCCAACTCCGGCGTAAGCTCCACCACGCCGTTCTGCCGGACGACGCCGGGGCTTGCCGGGTCGTAGTCCGGGTTTTCGGGCAGGATACCGTAGCCCACAATGGAGTAGTCGTACTTGTTGAGGACAAAGGGCTCCACATAGTCGTAGCGGTTGCCCTCGATGGTGTGGATCCAGCCCTTCTCCTCGTCTATGCCGCTGATGATGCCCACATGGTCGGCCTTCTCGTCCTCGTCAAAATCGAAGAAGATGAAGTCGCCCGGCCTGGGACGGTAGCCGGAATCCCAGCTCCGGTACATGTCGCGCGCCCGCAGCTCCCGCACCCACTCCGAGCAGTAGGGGTTATAGGGCACGACGGTGTCGGGGATCTCCGCATAGTACAGACAGAAGCAGATGAACATGGCGCACCAGTCGCCGTAGGGCAGGCCGTACCAGGCGCCGTAGCGGGTGTAGCCCCTGGGGTGCCAGGGATCCTCATCGCTGAAGTTGCGCTCGCTCTCCGTATAGCCTATCTGGCTCTCCGCAACGCGGAGCAGATCCTCCGCCCAGTTGCCGCTGAGCTCCATGTCCCGGAACATGCGCCACCAGGTCTCCGCGTCCTCGAGATCGGCAGTCGGGTCGCTCACCTCCGCGAAGCTGAGCTCCCTCTGGTACTGGAGGTAAGAGGACATGCCGGTGCCGGGGTTCATGGTCGGTTCCGGGTCCGGGAGAGGCTCTTCATCCTCGTCCGGCTCCTCCGGCTCCTCCCCATCCGGCTCCTCCGGATCAGGCTCCGGGTCGGGGTCCGGCTCATCCGGGTCAGACTCCGGGCCGGGGTCCGGCTCGTCCTCATCCGGCTCCACGAGAACGATCCCGGGATCATCCGGGTCCTCCTGGTCATAGAGGAGGATATCCTCCTCCGCATGGGCCGGGTATGAGAAGCGCAGGGGCAGCGTGCCGCACAGGAGCGACAGGATGCACGCGCAGAGCAGCAGACGCTCCGCGAGCTTTTTCACCGTATGCAGTTTTTCCTGTTTTCTTTTCATGGCTGGGTACCTTTGGGGTGTGCGTTTGGTTACGGTATCGGTATTATGTTTACAAAATGTATTATAATTGTTGACTGGTTCTCTTGCAATCACATTTCGGTTACAGCCTATTTAAAAAACAAAAACACCGGATGCGGCCGCAAAGAAGCTGCATCCGGCGTCTCGTCCGAGATCAGGTCGGGATCAGGATCAGGCCCGGCCGAGGACCTTGTAGTCCTGGGCTTCGACGGCGGCCTTCATCGTCTCGAAATCGGCGGAGCCGGTGACGACGGCGGTGCCGGCCTCGTGGCTCACAACGGCGCTCTCCACGCCGTCCAGGGCCTCCAGCGCCTTCTTGACGCGGGCCTCGCAGTGCGGGCACATCATGCCCTCGATCTTCAGAGTGGTGGTCATGCTTTCTTCCTCCTTATCAGGTTTTTGAATTTCCATGGGTTTGCTGTTCTTCCCTCTCCGGGGCCTGTCCTTTGAGGCGTCGTGCACCTTGAAGAGGTTGAGGCGCAGGGCGTTTGTCACGACGCAGAAGCTCGAGAGGCTCATGGCCGCGGCGCCGAGCATGGGGTTGAGCGTGAGGCCGAAGCGCACGAAGGCCCCCGCCGCGACCGGGATACAGACGGCGTTGTAGAAAAAGGCCCAGAAGAGGTTTTCGTGGATATTGGTCAGCGTCGCGCGGCTTAAACGGATGGCGGCGGAGACGTCCAGGAGGCTGCCGTGCATGAGCACCGCGTCGGCTGCGTCCACGGCGATGTCCGCCCCGGCCCCGATGGCGATGCCCACGTCGGCCCTTGTGAGGGCGGGGGCGTCGTTGATGCCGTCGCCCACCATGGCCACCTTGCCGCACTCCTTGAGATCGCGGATCACGTTTCCCTTCTCGTCGGGCAGCACCCCCGCGATCACGGTATCCACGCCGGCCTCTTTGCCTATGGCGTCTGCGGTGCGCTCGTTGTCGCCGGTTAACATAATCACATTCAGGCCGAGGTTTTTCAACTCGCGGATCGCCTGGGCGCTGTCGGGCTTGAGCACGTCCGCCACCGCGATGATGCCGACGAGCTTTCCGTCATGGGTAAAGAACAGGGGCGTCTTCCCCTGCTCTGAAAGCGTCTCGCTCTTTCTGAGAAGCGCCTCGGGGATCTGCACGTGTTTTTTGAGAAAGCTGCCGCTGCCGCCGATGATCTCTTTTCCGTTGAGCTTTGCCGTCAGGCCGTTTCCCGGCAGAGCGGTGAAGTCCTTCACCTCTCCCGGGACAATTCCCTTTTCCGCGGCATATTCCATGACGGCGGCGGCGAGGGGATGTTCGCTCTTCGCCTCCAGCGCGGCGGCGAGGGTGAGAAGCGCCGCCTCGTCCGCCCCCTCCGCGGGGATGAGATCCGTGACCTTCGGGGTCCCGGCGGTGATGGTGCCGGTCTTGTCCAGGACCACGGTGTCCACACGGCCCGTCTCTTCGAGCGCGGCGGCGGTTTTGAAGAGGATGCCCTGCTTTGCGCCGACGCCGCTGCCCACCATGATGGCGACGGGCGTGGCGAGCCCGAGGGCGCAGGGGCAGCTGATCACGAGGACGGAGATCCCGCGGGCGAGGGCGAAGCCGATCCCCCTGCCCGTCAGGAGCCAGACGAGCGTCGTGCCGAGGGCGAGGGCGATCACCACCGGGACAAAGACGCCCGAGACCCTGTCCGCCACCTTCGCGATGGGGGCCTTGGTGGCAGCCGCGTCGGAGACCATGCGGATGATCTGGCTGAGGGTGGTGTCCTCCCCCACGCGGGTGGCCTCGCAGCGGATGAAGCCCGCCTGGTTGACCGTGGCGGCGGAGACCGTGTCCCCCGGCCCCTTGTCCACGGGGATACTCTCCCCGGTGAGGGCGGACTCGTCCACGGCGCTGCTTCCCTCGAGGATGAGGCCGTCCGTCGGGATGTTCTCCCCCGGGCGGACGACGAACACGTCCCCCTTCTTCACGGTCTCGATGGGGACGGTCTTCTCCGCGCCGTCAATAATAAGCGTCGCCGTCTTCGGGGCGAGCTTCATGAGACCCCGGAGGGCGTCCGTGGTCTTCCCCTTGGAGCGCGCCTCCAGGAGCTTGCCCACCGTGATGAGCGTGAGAATCATGGCGGCGGACTCAAAGTAAAACTCATGCATCCAGGGCATGGCGGCCTCGGATCCGCCCGTGAGCTGCGCCCCGGTCATGCGGAAGAGGGCGTAGGTGCTGTAGACGAAGGACGCGCCGGAGCCCAGGGCCACGAGGGTGTCCATGTTGGGCGCCCGGTGGAGAAGCCCCCGAAAGCCGCTTATAAAGAACTTCTGGTTGATGACCATGACGATCACCGCGAGGAGCATCTGGGCAAGGCCCATGGCGACGTGGTTGTCATCAAAGAACCCGGGCAGCGGCCAGCCCCACATGCCGTGGCCCATGGAGATATACATTAAAATTAAAAGAAAGCCCAGCGACGCGAAGAGCCGTCTTTTGAGCACCGGCGTCTCCCGGTCCTTCAGGGCGTCCTCGTCGGCGGAGGGGGCGGCCTTTTCACCCCCCTTGGGGCTTGCGCCGTAGCCCGCGGCCTCGACGGCGGCGATGATCGCCTTCTCGTCGGCGCTGCCCTCCACCCCCATGGAGTTTGTGAGAAGGCTCACGGCGCAGCTCTCCACCCCCGGCACGGCGGACACAGCCTTCTCCACCCGGGCCTGGCATGCGGCGCAGCTCATGCCGGTGACATTGTATTGTCTCATGTGCGCTCCCTCATTTCATCAGCTTCTGCAGGGTGTCCAGCAGCTCGTCCACGATTTCATCATTCCCCGCCCGCACGTCGTTTACCACGCAGGAGCGGATATGGCTTGACAGCAGCTCCCGGCTGAAGGCGTTGAGCGCGGCGTTCGCCGCCGCGGCCTGGGCCAGGATATCCGGGCAGTAGGCGTCCCGGTCGAGCATGCCCCGGATGCCGCGGATCTGCCCCTCGATACGGCTGAGGCGGTTGGCGAGCTTTTTATATTCCTCCTCCGTGCGCTTTTTCGTCTGGTGACAGGCGCAGCAGGCGGGGGCCTTGTTCTCTTGATCCATCTTGTTCACCTCGGGGTGGATTATATACCCCCACCGGGTATTTGTCAAGGGCGGCGCAAAATAATAAAGCCGCAGGGGCCGACGGATAATCGGCCCCTGCGGTTTGATGCTGTATGCTGTTCAGATCACGGATAATAGATCTCGAAGGGATGCTCGATAAGGATCTCCTCGCCGTTGGTGTAGTTGTTGTTCTCGGCGATGGCGCTCACGATATAGGCGTAGTGGCCCGGCTCGAGAAGGCCGAAGCGGAGCTCTGCATTGACGGTGCCGGCGAGACTGAAGACGTCGTCATAGGGGTAATACATGCACTGCTGGACATTTTCGCCGTTGGCGTCCACGATGCGTCCGCACACCTGCGCGATCACACCCTTGTCGGTGTAGATCTCCCCCAGCAGCACCGCGATCCCGCCCTGGCCCATGCTTTCGGGATAAGTCGCGTCCCGGATATAGAGATGGGGGATGTTGGGATCCTCAGGCTTCGGGGTAGGCTCCGGCGTCGGCGTGGGGGCCGGGGTCATCACCGGAGTGGGCGCCGGCGTCATCACGGGTACAGGCTCCGGCGTCACAGCCGGCTCCGCCGCGAAGGGATCCTGTGTGGGCGCAGCCTCCTCCTCATGGGGCGTGGGAAGCGGCGGCAGCATGTCCATCACGCGCGAGCAGGCGCAGAGTGCGAACATCGCCGACAGAATCAGCAGGCCCGCGAGCAGTCTTCTGGCTTTCAGGTTATTCATATCCACGCTCTCCCTGTATCAATACGGTCTCTTCATGATGATTGGCATTACGAGTATTACACATTATAATGACTATATGATGGCGAAACGCCGCAAGGCGTTCCGCCGAGCCGCTCTGCGGCTCAGCGCCGCAGGTTGGCTCGGCGCCATATATTCATTGCAATGAGCATCGCGCGAATGATTATAAAATCATTCGCTGCCAAACTTGTCGTTTGGCAGCGAAATCAATCGAGTCCTCGATTGATTTCGCCATGCGATGATCATTATACCGACACGCGCCGCAAAATGCAACCGAAAAAACGGGCCCTCACGGAGAAGGCCCGCAGTTCGGATCAGACGACCGGGATCAGCAGCTTCTCGCCGATCTGGATTTTGGTGAGGTCCCGCCCGCCGTTGAATCTCTGCAGCAGCTCGACATTTTCGTTGTAGTCGATGCCGTAGTCCGCCAGCACGTCATAGGCGGTCTCGCCCCCGCGCATCTGGTGGGACATGACCGTGACATACACGTCCGTATCCAGGTTCTCGGCGGTCGTGGGCAGAAGGTAGGTCGCCCCGACAAAGAGGACGTCCAGATCCTCCACGGCGTTGATGGCGCAGATCCTGCCGGCATATTTTTCAAAGCGCAGGCCCCAGCGCTCATAGATCCGGGTAAAGCTGTCGCCGTTCTGGATCACATAGGGAACCGCGTAATATTCTACCTCGTCCTCCCCGTCTGCAAAGACGGCGGCCGGCACCGCGAGCATCAACAGCAAAGCACATAAAAGCAGCGAAAGTAAACGCCTGGACATAGACCTGTCCTCCTTCCATCTTACGGGAACATCATACCATGGCGGCAAAATTATGTAAAGTAATTTATCATTTTTATGAAATTCGTCCAATTTTGCGCAGTTCTGTCCGCGTCCGGCTCCGGCGGCAGAAAACCGCAACATCTTGTGGCCACCGGCCTTTATGGTAATACTCTGCGTCAAGATACGGTGTTTCGCCGGGCAAGACCATGCTGCCGGATCTGCCAAGAATCGGTGACATTTTCGTTTTTTCTTGCCACCGTTTTTTCAGAATCCCGCCGTATGTCCCTTCTGGCGGCGGAGCGGGTCAGCGTGCGGCGCTTTTGTCAATTGGTAAAATGCAATAATTCTTCTTCTCTCACTTCGTGCAAAACGCCCAGATTGGTCGTAACACACAAAAATGATTGATTTTAGGCCCTTAAAATGTTAGAATCAATCAAGCAGGCGGGCAGTCCCGCCACAAAAAACATTTAGTAAAGCGAGGAAAAAAGTATGAAGAAGTTTTTAGCAGTCTTCCTGGTACTGATGATGTTCGTCGCACTGCTGCCCACCGCGGCCTTTGCTGACGGCATTCGTCTGTTCAACGGCAAGATCGAGATCGCCGAGCCTCTGGAGCACGCTGCCAAGGCTTACGAGGAAGCCACCGGCAAGCATGTCGAAGTCGAGTCTCTCGGCGGCGGCGTTGACCTGCAGGCCACGCTGAAGCAGTACTATCAGGCCGGCAACATGCCCGAGATCTTTGTCTTCGAGGGCGCTCCCGACCTGGCCAACTGGACTGGCATGGTCGTTGACATGTCCGACCAGCCCTGGGCTGCCGATACCGACGCCGGCTTCGTTGACGAGAGCGGCGCGCTCGTCGGCTTCCCCTACACCACCGAGGCCATCGGCCTGGCCTACAACAAGGACATTCTGGAGAAGGCCGGCGTTGACCCTGCCAGCATCACCGGTCCCGAGTCCATGAAGGCCGCCTTTGAGGCCATCGACGCCAAGAAGGACGAGCTGGGCATCACCGCCGTCATCGGCTACTGCGCCAACGCCACCGAGCTTTACTGGTCCA
>CAMHEN010000063.1 GCA_946184165.1 uncultured Clostridia bacterium
GGCGAGGCGAAGCCCGCAGAGCATAATGGAGATATATGGTCAAGGGCTTCAACGATGCATGGCGCAAGTTTTGCCGGAAGTACTGTCGGATTTCTATCAGGGGACAGTATTATGTCCCGGCGGTGCGCTGCACGCCGTAGATGCCGAGCAGGATCAGAAGGCAGCACACAAGTCCCGTCACCGTAAAGGGCTCATGCAGGAAGACGGCGCCCGCGAAGACGGAGACCGCCGTGGTGAGGTTTGAAAAAACCGTGGCCTGCGCCACCGGCAGCCGCGTCAGGGTGTAGCTGGAGAGGAAGAAGCTCACCACCGAGCAGCAGACGCCGAGAAACAGCATTGGGATCAGGTAGCTCCGCTCCCCCAGCGGGCGCAGATAGGCTGCCGCGTCCCCCCGCAGGCTGACTGCGGCGCAGAGCGTGAAGACCGCGGCGCCGAGACCCATCATGACATAGGTGCGCTCAAAGGGTGAAAAGCTCACGGACAGTCTGCGGTTGAGGAGCGTATAGGCCACCGCCGAGAACACCGCCACCAGAAGCCCGATCACGCCCAGAGCGTCCAGGCTCCCGCTGCTGCTGCTCATGAGGCCGATCCCGATCACGCCGCCCACCGACAGGAGGCTGAAGAAGATCTGACCGGCGCTGGGTCTCTCCCCCAGGAAGGGCACGGCGGCGAAGGTGGAGACGATGGGGATCACCGAGATCATCACGCCGGAGAAGATCGTGTTGGAGTGGAGGATGCCGTACTGCTCACCGAAGAAATAGATCACGGGCTCCATCATCCCCAGCGCGAGAAGAGGCAGGATGGCTCTCCCCCGCACACGGCAGGATACCCGGGGCGAGAGCCGCAGCAGGCTCATCACCGCGAAGGCCAGCAGAAAGCGATGGCTCAGAAGGACGAGGACGGGCGCCGTGTCGAGCGCCACGCGGGAGGCCATGAAGCTCAGGCCCCAGAAGCCGTGGCATACCAGCGCCGCGAGGATCGCGAGCCGCCCCTCCCCGGGACGGAGGGCCGTTCTTGTCTGAGACTGTGTATTCATGCCGCACTCCCCTCTCCCCGGGCGGCAATGTCGATCACCGCGAACTCGGAAAAGGTCATGGTCTTGAAGGGGATCGCCCAGCCGGAGACGCCGGAGCTCACGAGGAAGGTGGTGCCGCCGCGCTTCTCCAGGCCGTATATGGCGTCGTTCGCGCCCATCAAGAGGCCGATCTGCCCCGCGGGAAAGATATGCCCGCCGTGCGTGTGGCCCGAGAGGACCAGGTCCGCGCCGGCGGCGGCCTCCGCCGCGTAGTCGTTCGGCTGGTGGTCGAGGACGACGGTATAGAGGGCCGGGTCAATCCCTTCGAGAAGAGTCCCGATCGCCGCCCGGCCGCGGTCGGAGCGGTCCCGCCGCCCGATGAGACAGAGGCCGCCCTCCAGCACCACCGCCTCATCCTCCAGGATGACGACGCCGTTTTTCTCCAGCTCCTCCCGGAGCTCCCGGGAGCTGAAGTCCCGGAAGTGATAATAGCCCTCGTCATGGTTTCCGTAGACGAAGAAGACGCCGCAGTCGGCGCTCAGTTCCCCGAGGGCCCTGCAGGCGGCGATCATGTCCTCCGCCCTGCTGTCATCGTCCACGAAGTCCCCCACGAGCACCACGGCGTCGGGGCTGAGGGACCGCACCCGCGCGATCTGGGCCGCAAAGTCCTTCCCGTCCAGCGTGATGCCGAGGTGGGCGTCCGCGATCTCCACGATGCGGAAATCCCGTCCCAGAGGCTTCTCGGTCTCCAGGCGGTAGTCGGTCTCGAAGACGTGGTGGGCCATGATCCAGCCCGCGCCGAGCCAGAGCACGGTGACGCCTATGGCCGCGGCGCCCTGGACGTCATAGGAGATCTCGCGCCGCGCGAGCCTGCGGATCAGGAAGAAAAGCAGCGCGCACAGGAGAAAGCCCGCCACCAGATGCAGCAGCACCACGATGAAAGTGGTCACGTTGATACAGGCGAAAAGCCCCGTCAAAGCCAGGGGCAGCGCCGCCGCAAGCCAGGACAGCAGGCGGTTTTTCTCCCCGATCCTCCGGATGAGGGAAAAGCGGCGGAAGCAGAAGAGCAGATACAGGAGCGCGGCCCCCGTCAGGACCGCAAGGGAGATCATGATAAAACGCCACATGGAGAAGCACTCACTTTGATAGAATAATCATACCCGCGGATTATAACACAGGATCCGGAGCTCTTCAATCCCTCTTTGGGGTTTTGCATGAGGGGCAACAGGATAAGATCGCTTCCGTTCACGCTGGACGGGAAGGACGATCTTGCTTCTCTGAATCTGCTGTGCTATGATAAGAATCATTCCCGGAGAATAAATATTATTAAGAAGGGAAAGAGATAATGGAACGTAATCATCTCGTATACAAGACCTGTGTGGAGATCCTGCAGCGCGAGCTGATCTGCGCCATGGGATGTACGGAGCCGATCGCCCTGGCGTACTGCGCGGCGAAAGCGCGCGCGGTGCTCGGAGCGGTCCCGGACCGGATCCGGGTGGAGGCGAGCGGCAACATCATCAAAAACGTCAAGAGCGTCGTGGTGCCCAACACCGGCGGCCGGCGCGGGATCGCGGCGGCCGCGGCCATCGGCGTGCTCGGCGGGGATGAGACGGCGGAGCTCGAGGTCATCTCCCGCGTGAGCGAAAAGGCCAAAGCGGAGCTTGGCCCCTATCTCTCCCGCACGCCCATCGAGATCCGCTCTCTTGAATCGGACAATCTGCTGAATATGATCGTCACCGTGACACACGGCGCCTCCTCGGCGATGGTGCGCATCGCGAACGAGCATACCCGTATCGTCCGCATCGAGCGGGACGGTGAGGTGCTGCTGGAGGCGGACTGCGAAGCTGCCGGGGTGGAGGAAGACCAGCCGGATTACAACCTTCTCACGGTGGAGAACATCTATGACTTCGCCTGCACCTGCGATTTAGCGGACGTGCAGCCCATCCTCGACCGGCAGATCGCCCTGAATACCGCCATCGCGGAGGAGGGACTGCGGCATGATTACGGCGCGAACATAGGCAAGGTGCTGCTGACGACCGGCAGCGACCTGCGCACAAAGGCGAAGGCCTGGGCCGCTGCGGGCTCCGACGCGCGCATGAACGGGTCCGAGCTGCCGGTGGTCATCTGCTCCGGCAGCGGCAACCAGGGCCTGACGGCGTCCCTGCCCGTCATCGTCTATGCCCGGGGCATGGGCGCGGACAACGAGAAGCTCTGCCGCGCGCTGCTCATCTCAAACCTCATCACCCTCCACTGCAAGACCAGCATCGGCAGGCTCTCGGCCTACTGCGGCGCGGTCAGCGCGGGCGCCGGCGCCGGCGCGGGCATCGCCTACCTCCACGGCGGGGATGAGCGTGTCATCGCCCATACCATCGTCAACGCCCTCGCCATCACCTCCGGCATCGTCTGTGACGGGGCCAAATCCTCCTGTGCGGCCAAGATCGCGACAGCCGTCGAAACCGGCATCTTCGGCTACGACATGTTTAAAAACGGCCAGCAGTTCTACGGCGGCGACGGGCTTGTGCTCAAGGGCGTGGAGAATTCCATCGCGAACTTCGGACGCCTCGGCCGCGTCGGCATGCGCGAGACGGATCAGGAGATCATCCGCATGATGACGGAATGAGCGTTCGGCCTCCGACCGGGGCTATTGCAAATGACTATATAAAAACAGATAAAACGGAAGAGAGGATTGTACAATGAAATTTTTCAAGAGTCTCCCCGCGCGTCTTCTGCTCGCCATCATCGCGGGCATCCTGCTCGGCCTCGTCCTGCCGAGAGGGGCCATGGTCGTCGTGGTCACGGCCAAGTACATCATGGGTCAGCTCATCATGTTCTGCGTCCCGCTCATCATCATCGGCTTTATCGCCCCCTCCATCACAAAGCTCGGCAACAGCGCCACCCGTATGCTGACCGTCGCGGTCATCCTCGCCTATGCCTCCAGCATCCTCGCGGCCTTCCTGTCCGCAGGCGCGGGCTTTGCCATCATCCCGCACCTGAACATCATCACCGATCCCGAAGGCCTGCGCGAGCTGCCCGCCGTCGCCTTCCAGCTCGACATCCCGCAGATCATGCCCGTCATGTCCGCGCTGGTGTTCTCGATGCTTCTGGGTCTCGCCGCCGTGTGGACCCGGGCGCGCGTGGTCTTCAATCTCCTGACGGAGTTTCAGGATATCGTGCTCGAGATCGTGAAGAAGCTCATTATCCCCATCCTGCCCTTCTTCATCGCCTCGACCTTCTGCGGCCTCGCCTGGGAGGGCAGCATCACCCGCCAGCTCCCGGTTTTCCTCGCCGTGATCCTGATCGTCATGGTGGGCCACTACATCTGGCTTGCCGTTCTCTACGGCGCGGCCTCCGTGTACTCCGGCAGGTCCGGGCGCGAGGTCGTCAGCCACTACGGCCCGGCCTACCTCACCGCCGTCGGCACCATGTCCTCCGCCGCGACCCTCGGCGTCGCCCTCGACTGCGCGAGAAAGAGCAAGAACCTGCGCCGGGACCTCGTGGACTTCGGCATCCCGCTCTTTGCCAACATCCATCTCTGCGGCTCCGTTCTGACCGAGGTGTTCTTCGTCATGACCATCTCCAAGGTCCTCTACGGCGCGCTGCCCTCTCCCGGCAGCATGATCCTCTTCTGCCTGCTGCTGGGCGTCTTCGCCATCGGCGCCCCCGGCGTGCCGGGCGGCACAGTCATGGCTTCCCTCGGCCTTATCACCGGCGTCCTGGGCTTTGACAGCGACGGCACCGCTCTGATGCTCGCGATCTTCGCCCTGCAGGACAGCTTCGGCACCGCCTGCAACGTCACCGGCGACGGCGCGCTGACCCTGATTCTCACGGGCTATGCCGAAAAGCACGGCATCCGGGAGGAGAAGACCTGAACATGCATCCCGACAGCGCAAAGGCAAAAAGGGGCGCCTGCCGGGAAAACCGTTGACAGGGAAAAGCCGGTTCATTGTGACAGGCAAATCAGTACGAAATCCGCAGCACAGCGGCGGGGCGCGCTTCCCTGCCCGCTGCACACTCTCGGAAAGGGGAATCCTGTATGAAAAAACTCGGCTTCGGACTCATGCGCATGCCTCTGCTGGATCCGAACGATGACGCAAGCGTCGATATCGAGCAGGTCAAGCAGATGGTGGATCTCTTTATCAGCAAGGGCTTCACCTACTTTGACACTGCCATCATGTACAACGGCTTTGCGAGCCAGAAGGTCGCGAAGGCGGCCATCGTGGACCGCTATCCCCGCGACAGCTTCACGCTCGCTACAAAGCTACACAGCGCCTTTTTCAACTCCTTCGAGGATCGGGACAGGATCTTCGCCCAACAGCTTGAGGAGACCGGCGCGGGCTATTTTGACTATTACCTTCTCCACGGCATCGAGGCCGACAGCTATACCAAATATGAGAAATACGACTGCTTCACGTGGCTTCTGGAGAAGAAGGCGCAGGGCCTGGTCCGGCACGCGGGCTTTTCCTTCCATGACACGCCGGAGCTTCTGGATGAGATACTGACGAAGCACCCGGAGATGGAATTTGTGCAGATGCAGCTCAACTATCTCGACTGGGAGAGCGAGTGGATCCAGTCACGCGCCGTGTACGAGACGGCGGTGAAGCACGGCAAGCCCGTCATCGTGATGGAGCCCGTCAAGGGCGGCACCCTCGCAAAGGTGCCCGCCGCGGCGGAAGCGCTCATGAAGGCGGCAGAGCCGGAGCTCTCGATCCCCTCGTGGGCGATCCGTTTTGCCGCCTCGCAGGAGCATGTGATGATGGTCCTCTCGGGGATGAGCACCCTCGAGCAGATGCGCGACAACGTGAGCTATATGGAAGACTTTAAGCCCCTCACCGCCGAAGAGATCGCCCTCACCCACAAGACGGCGGACATGATCAACGGCCAGATCGCCGTCCCCTGCACCGGCTGCTCCTACTGTACGGACGGCTGCCCCATGCAGATCCCCATCCCCAAATACTTCTCCCTTTATAACGAGGACATGCGGGAGGATCTGGAGGAGAAGGGCTGGACCATCAATTTCACAAACTACGAAAACCTCACCCGGAGCTTCGGCAAAGCAGGCGACTGCATCGCCTGCGGCCAGTGCGAGGGCGTGTGTCCCCAGCACCTGCCCATCATTGAACTGATGAAGAAGGTCTCCGCCCATTTTGACCACTGATGCGGAAAAGACACATGTTCCTGAAAATTCTCCTCGCGGTCCTGATCGTCCTGCTCGGGGTGCTCGCGGCGGTGGCGGCGTTCCTCTTTGCGGCCCCCTCCGTGGGCAGGACCCCCGGCCGGGCGGCGCGGGAACATTATGCCGCGCGCACCCCGTTCTTTACCGGCGGCCGCTTTCATAACGTGAACGAGGTCAGCACCATGACGGGCTCCGGGTACCCAGCGAGTGACAGAAGGACGCCGAAGGAGATCCTCCCCGCCGAAAAGCCCGCCTTCCTCACCGGGGCGGGTGAAGAGGCGCTGAGCTACACCTGGTTCGGCCACTCGTCCTTTCTGCTCCAGCTCGGCGGGACCAATATCCTCGTGGACCCGGTGCTCTCCGACCGCAGCTCGCCCGTGGGCTTTGCGGGGCCGAAGCGCTTCTCGGAGCTGCCCCTGACGGCGGAGGAGCTGCCCCGCATCGACGTCCTCTTTATCTCTCATGACCACTATGACCATCTGGATTACGCGACCGTCCGGGCGATCCGGGACCGGGTCGGCGCCTTTGTGGTGCCCCTCGGGATCGATGAGATCCTGCGCGGCTGGGGCGTAGCCCCGGAGAAGATCCGCGCCCTCGCCTGGTGGGAGTCGGCGGAGCTCGGCGGCGTGCGGTGCACCCTGACGCCGGCGCAGCATTTCTCGGGGCGCAATCCCCTGCGCGCCAACAGCACCCTCTGGGGCGGGCTCTATCTGGAGAACGCCCGTCACCGCGTCTATTACACCGGCGACGGCGGGTACTGGGAGGTCTTCAAAAGCGTCCGGGAGCGCATCGGCGCGCCGGAGCTCATGATCGCCGAGTGCGGGCAGTATGACACCGCCTGGGCCGATATCCACATGTTCCCCGAGCAGACGGTCCAGGCGGGCCTGGACGCCGGGTGCGCCCGGCTCATCCCGGTCCACTGGGGCAGCTTCTGCATCTGCAATCACGCCTGGGACGATTCCGTCCGCCGTGTAACCGCCGCCGCCGAAGAGGCGGGTCTCCCCCTCGCCGTGCCGCGCATCGGACAGACCGTGACCCTCCGGGACCTTGCAGCCTGCACGGACCCCTGGTGGGAGAATATCCGCTGAAAGACCGCTTCAAAAACCGGAGTCCCGCTGGGGCTCCGGTTTTAAGTCATACCCTTTTCGTACCCGGACCGCGGCGGAAAGCACAAAAAACCCGGGGAAGATTTTACAAAATCCAACAAAATCCGCTTGTCATGACAGGCTGCATATGATAGAATATCAAGGTACTATAAGTTGTTATGTAAATAAGATGACACAAAATATCATTGCGAAGGTGTAATTGTGAAGAATCAGAATACTTTTGAAACGGGCGGCGACCGGGATCCTGCCCTCAAAAAGAAAAAGAAGCTGCGCCGGCGTCTCAAGGCCCGCCGCTTCTGGGACAGACTGGCCGGCTTTATCATTGTGACGGTGCTCGTGGTGGGCTGCGGTCTGCTGGGGCTGGAGTATGTCATCCTGAAGGGGCCCTCGCCCGCGCTGCGCGACCTGTTTATCAGCACCATGGACGAGACGCGCCGCTTCCGCTTCGTGCCGCAGATCTTCATGACCGCGGATGAGCTGAATGCCGTCCGCACAAGAAAGAAGATGGAGACCGACATCGCCACGAACAAGGACCTGATCGTCATCGCAGCCAATCAGAACGAGCCTGTCGAACAGCAGCCCGAGGAGGACGACCAGCCCAAGGCGGACCCCTACGGCCTCGTGGATGAGGACGGGGACGGCATCATCTTCACCGAGGTCAAGGGCAACGGCTATCTCGGTTATATGACGGTCATCCTCGACCCCAAGCGCGTCTTTGTCGGCATGCCGGACAGCTACGGCGGCGTCGGCCTGACCCTGGAGCAGCTTGTGGAGAAGTATGACGCCATCGGCGGCATCAACGCCGGCGGCTTCAAGGATGACGGCGGCGGCGGTCTCGGCGGCATGCCCGAGGGTCTCACCATCGTCAACGGCGTCTGCTATAACCAGAACGCCGGTGCGACGGAGGGCTTTGCGGGTCTGGATGCCGACGGCTTCCTGCACGTGGGCTTCTATAATTACGACGACTGCGTGGCGAATAACATCATCCATGCCGTGTCCTTCGGTCCGATCCTGATCTCCAACGGTGTGCCGACGGATCCCGAGTATCTCACGAGCAGCGTCAACCCCCGCACCGCCATCGCCCAGCGGGCGGACGGCGCGATCATCATGCTGGTCATCGACGGCCGCCAGGTCCACTCCATCGGCGCGACCTATCAGGACATGGTGGATCTGCTGCTGAGCTACGGCGCGGTGAACGCCTGCAACATGGACGGCGGCTCCTCCACCGTCATGTATTACGAGGGGCGCTACGTCAACAGCTGCTCCGCCGAGGGCGGCAACCCCCGCCCGCTTCCCAACGCATTCCTGTTCAGATAAACGGATAAGGAAACAGACTCTATGGCAAAAAAAAGAAGGCGCCTCGGAAAGCTCCTGTATATCCTCTGCCTGCTCTTCTGGTGCCTGCTCCTCTGCTGGGGGGCGTGGTACTGCCTCGGCAGAGTGTGGATCTACGCGGAGGAGTATGAGCTTTCCCGCCCCAACCATACGATGGACGCGTATGTGTCGGAGCTCAGCCGCAACCTCTGGGACCAGGGCATCGAGGATACGATCAGGGCCATGCCTCACGAGGTCCAGTCGGACGAAGAGGTGGCGGAGCATGTACGCAAGATGCTCTCGAGCGGCGTAAGCTACCTGCGAAAGGGCGGCGGTGGAGAGGGCCGCGCGATCTACTCCCTGCGCTGCAGCGGACATGAGTTCGGCACCGTCACCATCGTGGAGGAGGAAAACTACGAAAGCCGCATCGACACCGGCGTTTTCCCCTGGAATCTGCTCCCCTGGAGCATCCGGCCCTGGCGCGTGGAGAGCGAGAGCTTCGACTTCAACGGTCTCTACAGCTCTGTGAGCGTCGTGGTCCCGCGCACCTACACCGTGATGCTCAACGGCGTGAAGCTCGGCCAGGAGTACGTCGTGGAGACGGATATCCCCTTTGACGCGCTCAAGGGCTACTATGAACGGCACGACGGTCTGCCGAAGAAACAGCGCTACCGCTTCGACAATGTGATCGGCACCATCGAGCCCGTGATCCTCGACGAAAACGGGGAGGTTTTCCCCTTTGATCCGGCGCGGGACGATACCCAGTTTTTCAAGGGCTGTACGCCGGAGCGGCTGGAGCGTCTCGGCAAATTCACCGCCGGCTTCGTTGACCGCTACCTGCGCTACACCTCCGGCGCGATCGACCCGACCTACGGCTACCAGCGGCTGGGGCCCTATCTGCTGAAGGGTTCCGACCTGGACGAGCGGATGAAAAGCGCGATCGACGGCCTGTCCTGGGCCCATACCTCCTCCGTGACGGTGAAGTCCGCCCAGCTCAACGGCGCGGTCTCGCTGGGGGAAAACTATTATATCTGTGACATCACATCGGAAGCCACGGCCTTTACCCCGGGCAAGGGCGAGACGGAGAGCGTGAGCAACATGCGCGTCATCGTCCGGGAGCGGAACGACGATTATCGGGCGCTCCTTCTGGAATTGAAGTAACCGCAGAAACTGCCGCCTCCGGGCAGGAGGGAGAGAAAGAGAGATGGCCGCAATGAACAGACGAAAAAAAGGCCTGCTTGGGAAGATACTCTATACGCTGATCCTTGCAGCGTACGGGGCGCTGATCGCCTTTGTGGGTCTCACCTGGCTCACGAGGGTGAACGACTATGCCGAACAGTATGAGCTTTCAAGACCCATAAAGGCCGTGGACGCCTATCTGGAGGAGGTCAACCGCGACCAGTGGAACGACGGCATCGCCCGCGCCGTCGCCGCCATGCCCCACGAGATGCAGAGCGATGAGGAGATCAGGGCCTTCGTCCAGGACAAGCTCAAAAGCGGCGTGACCGCCGTGCGCAAGGGCGGCGTGTCCGAGGCGGACAGCATGACCTACAGCCTGCGCTGCAACGGGCGCGAGATCGGTGATATGACGATCGTGGAGGATCCGACCTACCGCGGCAAGGTGGATGAGAGCAAGATGCCCTGGCCGTTGGTGCGGCGCTTCCTGCCGGGCCTGCTGGAATGGGGACTCACCCCCTGGAAGCTGAGCGAGGATCACTACGACTTTACGAATCTCTATAATTCCGTGGAGATCACCGTGCCGGCCGACTACTCCGTGACCATCAACGGCACGACGCTCGGCGGCGAGTATATCGTGGAGGACGGCATCCGCTACGATATCTACGAGAAGTATTACGATCTGCTGCCGGAGCTCCCCACCAAGGTGAAATACCGCTATGACAACGCCATCGGTGAAGTGACCTGCGAGGTGCGGGACGCGGAAGGCAATGTCGTTCAGGTCGATGAGAACGCGGGCGATTTCCAGTTTATCAAATTCCCCGATCCCGAGACGCTCACAAGACTGCGCGTGCTGATGGAGCCCTTCACGCAGAACTATCTGATCTTCCGCTCCGGCGCGGGCGACAGTCTCACGGCGCTCAACAACCTCAAGCCGTACATCGTCCCGGGCTCCGATGTCGAAAGACGCGCCCAGGCGGCGCTGGACGGATTGGGCTGGGCGCACACCAGCTCCGCCAAGATCACGGACTACGCCTTCCTGTATGCCCTCCCCCTGGTGAACGGCCTGTATGACTGCCACGTCCGGGCCACGGCGGAGACCTACACCTACGGCAAGGGTGAGGTTACGGACGAGATCGAACTGAGCGTCCTCGTCGTGGACGACGGGTATGAGGCGAAGGCGATTGTTGTGAATTAACGCATGGTCGATTGCGAAGCTCCGGTTTCGCAATCGACTTTCATACATACTGATACGGAGGACTACGCCATTGGACAAAGAGCATAATCAGGATTGCCGCGCGTGCATGGCAGTCGTGCTGCCCTCCCTGGACCCTGACCGGAAGTTTCAAAAGGTCGTCGAGGGACTCGTGGAGGCGGGCTTTCAGCACATCGTCATCGTGGATGACGGCAGCAGCACGCAGCGGCGCCCTTTCTTTGAAGCGGCCGCCCGAATCCCGGCCTGCACCGTCCTGACCCACGAGGTCAACAAGGGCAAGGGCCGCGCGCTCAAAACCGCTTTTGCCTGCGTGATGGAGCGCTTCCCGGAGCTTCGCGGCGTCATCACCATCGACGGGGACGGGCAGCACCTCGTCCCCGATATCATTGCCTGCGGGCAGAAAATGCTGGAGCATGAGGAGAGCGTCGTGCTGGGCTGCCGGGATTTCAGTCTCCCCGGCATCCCGCCCCGTTCGGTGGCCGGGAACAAAACCACCTCCCGCTTTTTCCGCATCCTCTTCGGCATCCGCCTCTCGGACACGCAGACCGGCCTGCGCGCCATTCCCGCGCGCTATCTCGAGACCTTTTGCGGCATCGAGGGGGAACGCTTTGAGTATGAAACCAACATGCTCCTCTATATGAAGCGCCTCTCGATCCCCTTTCTGGAGCAGCCCATCGCGACTGTCTATGACCCGGACGACTACAGCTCTCACTATAACGCGGTGAAGGACTCCCTGCGCATCACGAAGGTGATGCTGCGCTTTCTCGCGACGGGCTCCGGCTTTCGCTATCTCGTGAGCTCGCTGCTGGCTTTCGTTGTGGATAACGGCCTGTATCACCTGCTGTTCTCCCTGCTTCTCGGCAGAAATGCGGCGGAGCTTGCATCGGCGCTGGCCCAAGCCATCGCCCGCGCCCTGTCCTCTCTTTTCAACTTCACCATGAACGACCGTTTTGTCTTTCGCAGCACCGCAGAACACGGAAAAGCGTTTGTCAAATATTACTGCCTCTGCATCCCCCAGACGCTGATCTCCCTGGTCTGCCTCACAGCGTTGGTCTCCGCGCTGGAGATCGGGTCTCCCGCGCTTGCCACCGCCGTCAAAATTCTGGTGGAGACGGCCCTGTTTTTCATCAGCTATTTTATCCAGAAAAAATGGGTTTTCAAAAAGAAATGAGCCCGCACGGCGAGACGACATAACGAATCAGCACAGGCCCGGACCTGTCAGACCGCGGGCTAACCCATGATCGAGAAGATTCGCACAAGTGAAACAGTTCAAATCCTTTTCTGCCGCGGCTTGTACGCGGCAGAAAACATTTCTCGCCCCCCGCGGGACTCCCGTTTCGGAAAGGAAGAAGGACTCAGCGGATGTGCAGTTTTCGCGGCTCTTACGCAAACCGCGGAAACGGAACGGAGCTGCGTTCTTCTGATACTATTATCTGATTAAAAGATTTAATCAGATAAGCCGCGGTTCCCGCGGCATTTTCAGCGCAAAGGCGCTGAAAATGCGTCTCATACAGAACCTCTACGCACCTTACGGTGCTATCTAGTATGACGTGGTGCACCGGGGCAAGCCAAATCCGAACCGGCTTCCAGGTCTGCATGGGGAGAGCGCGAGAGGGGACGGGAATCCCCTTTCGCGTTTGAGCGCAGCGGATCAATCCGCGCCGAAGGCGCGGCACCAGAAAAGGGGAAATCCTGTTCGGATTTCCCCTTTTCTGGTGC
>CAMHEN010000064.1 GCA_946184165.1 uncultured Clostridia bacterium
GATGTTCTCTATCCCGGCAGCCACCTCGCCGGCGCGGGGCTTCTGCAGATCATGGGCATCGCCTCCTTCTTCGTCTGCCTCGTGCTGATGGAAAACGCCATCCTCCAGGCCTCGGGCCGGGAGAAGCTCACCATGGTCACGCTCATCGCGGGCGGCCTTATCAAGATCGCCGTGAACTGGTTCCTGGTGGCGCGGCGGGACGTGAACATCTACGGCGCCCCCGTCGGCACGCTCTTCAGTTATTTCTTCATGGCGGCCCTGGACTATGTCTTTATGTGCCGCAGTCTCGAGCACAGACCCCGCCTCCTCCGGGTCTTCGCGGGTCCCGCCGCGGCGAGCGCCCTCATGGGCCTTGCGGCCTGGGGCGTGTTCGGCATCCTGCAGCGCGCCCTCACGGGGTACGGGCGTTTGGGACTTCTCGCGGCCATGTGCCTTGCCATCGGGGCGGCCGTGGTCGTCTATCTCGTGACGGCGATCGTCTTCAAAGCGATCACAAAAGAGGACATGAAGCTCATCCCCGGCGGCGAAAAAATCGCCCGTTTGCTCCATATGCGCTGATTCGGGACAAAAAATACTCGAAAAAACATGAATTATCGCAAATAAGGGCTTGCGAAACAGAGAGAAATATGGTAGAGTCTATTTGCTCGCGGCCCGGGTATGTTTCTCGGTTCGCAAAAAGCATGAGTATTCCGTAAAAAACCGGGAAAACTCACCATAACATGGCATCAAGCCAACCATCATTCAGGAGGAAGTTCACAATGAATAAGTCAGAATTAGTCGCTGTTGTCGCCGAGAAGGCCGGCCTGTCCAAGAAGGACAGCGAGAAGGCCGTCAACGCCGCGATCGAAGCTATCTCCGCAGAACTCGTCGCGGGCGGCAAGGTCCAGCTCGTCGGCTTCGGTTCCTTTGAGACCAAGGTGCGCAACGCCCGCGTAGGCCGCAACCCCAGAACCAAGCAGGAGATCGAAATCCCCGAGAGTCGCGTCCCCGTCTTCAAGGCCGGCAAAGCCCTTAAGGACGTCGTTGCCAAGTAATTACACACGCAATGTGAATGACCGCCTCTGCCAGACCGGAGGCGGTCACATTTTTTCATTCGATTGCAAACAGGTTTGCAATCGGGATACTCGCGCTTATCGCACGCGGCGGAGCTGCGGCAAAAACTAATTGATAGTAGAACCTCATGAAAACCTTTAATCCCATAAAGGTTCTCATAGCGCCACATGGCGCGTAGAGGTTCTGTATGAGACGCGTTTTCGGCGTTTCGCGCTGAAAACGCCGCAGGGACTGCGGCTTTCTTGATTAAAGGTTTAATCAAGAAATAGTATGAGAATCAGTATACAGAAAGGAACACACCATGCGTCTTGATAAATATTTGAAGGTCTCGCGCCTCATCAAGCGCCGAAGCGTGGCGAACGACGCCTGCGATTCCGAGCGCATCGTCGTCAACGGACGGGAGGCCAAGGCGAGCTACCAGGTCAAGGTGGGCGACGTGATCGAGATCGCCTTCGGGAGCCGGACCTTGAAGGTGGAGGTCACCCAGGTGGCGGACAACGTCTCCAAATCCGACGCCCCCGCCATGTACAGGGAGATCTTGTAAACGATCGGCTGCGGCCTGCCGCAGGGGGCGTTTATGAACGGTGCGCGCGGTACAATCCAGAACATAAAAACGCCCGGGGCGGATCCGTATAATGTGCGGATTCGCCCCGGGTTTTTCACGCGAGATTGAGCTTGTTCTTCAGGAAATACCGCGTCACGAGGTAGAACAGAGCCGAGAGCCCTGCCCCGATGACGAGGTTTCCGAGCATCACCGTGTGCATGAACCGGGCGGGGGAGACGTGTTCAAAGAAGCTGCTCGTCTCCAGGCGGGGCAGGACGGCGAAGACCGCGGCGTTCGACGTCATGCCGAGGGCGATACCGATCAGAAAGTAGGCGACGAAGGAGAGGATCAGCTTGTGGTCCGCCGCGCTGCAGCCGATGGCCATGGAGGCATAGCAGCGCAGGCAGGTGACGCACACACCGAGAAAGACCGCCGCCAGCATCTCAAAAAGATACAGGGCCATGCTCCCGACGCCGAGCTCCCGCAGCTCCGCCTCCATGGAGCGCCAGAACTCGCGGAACTCCTCCAGGTCGGGGAGCGTGATATAGGACCCGATGCTCATCACCACGAACATCGACAGGAAAAACAGCGCTCCCACCGCGAGAAACCACACGAAGGAGGTGAGGAGCTTGGCCCAGATCTGCGCGTCCACCGTGACGGGCAGCGTCATGGAGAGATAGCCCTCATCCCGCAGGAGGCTCCTGTAAAAGCGCTGGATCATCAGCACGAAGACCACCACCGCGATGGCGAACATGCCGAGACCGAAGACGATCAGCGTCAGGACGTACAGGGCGTGCAGAAAGCTCATATCCTCCATCCGCTCGAGGCCCCGCACCGAGAAGCCCGCCAGCACCGCAAGGATGAGCTCCGCCGCAAGGAGCGGCAGCATGATGCGTCCCGTCGCGCGAAATTCATGCTTCATGAGTTTGCCTAACATTTGAACACCTCCCTGAAGAGCGCATCCACGCTCTTGCCGTACTGCTCGCGGATGTCGTCCACGCTTGCCTGCATGGTGACGGTCCCGTCGCGCAGGAAGATCACGTCGTCCAGCACGTTCTCCACGTCGGAGATGAGGTGGGTGGAAATGACGACGCTCGCGTCCTCGGCGTAGTTTCGGATGATGGTGTCGAGGATGTAGTCCCGCGTCGCGGGGTCCACGCCGCCGATGGGCTCGTCCAGGAGATAGAGCTTCGCCTTCCGGCTCATGACCAGGATAAGCTGCACCTTCTCCTTCATGCCCTTGGACATCTGGGACACCCGCTGTTCCTCCCTGAGGCCGAGGCGCGCCATCATGTCGGCGGCCTTTGCGCGGTCGAAGTCCCGGAAGAAATCGGCATAGTAATCCATCAGCCCCTCGCCGCTCATCCACTCCGGCAGGCAGGGCCTGTCCGGCAGATAGCTCACAAGGGCCTTGCTCTCCTTTCCCGGGGTGAGTCCGCAGACCGCGATCTCCCCGGAACTCGGGGTCAAAAGCCCGTTTGCGAGCTTGATGAGCGTCGTCTTGCCGCTCCCGTTCGGGCCGAGAAGGCCCACCACGCGGCCCGGCGCCACCGTGAGATTCACGCCGTTCAGAGCCCGCGCCGAACCGAAGCGCTTGGTAAGCGCCCTGCACTCAAGACAAGTTTCCATCGTTCTCCTCCTCTCTGCTCTCCCGGAGCAGCCCGATCATCTCCTCCTCGGAACAGCCGAGGGCGCGCATGGCCTCCCGGTACCGGCGGACATGCCCCGCGGCGAGCGTCTTTCGCGCCCGCTCAATGACGCCCGTGTCCTCGGTGACGTAGCGCCCGTTTCCGCGCTGGGGATACACAAGTCCCTCGCGCTCAAGCTGCTGCAGGGCGCGCTGCATCGTGTTCGGGTTCACCCCGGCTTCGAGCGACAGATCCCGCACCGGGGTCATCTTCTCCCCGGGGCGCAGCTCTCCCGTGGCGATGGCGCGCTTGATGTGGGCCACGAGCTGGGCGTAGATGGGCAGCTCGCTGTCAAAATGCCATTGCAAAGGCGACACCTCCTTTGTGCTATTGTATTAGCTGATTAGTACAATAACACAGTAAGACACATATGTCAAGAGGGGGGGATGGAAATATTTCGGGCGACTGCAACCCCACCGTAAAGGAAACGCGCGTATCAAGGCAAAACCTTCGTTGTCTCCGTAGGGGCCGACGCCCTCGGCGGCCCGAAACCCCACCGCGTCGAAAATGTGCGAGTAGAGGCAGAATGTCCGGCCGCATCGTAGGGGCCGACGCCCTCGGCGGCCCTAAACCCCACCGTATCGGAAATGTGCGAATAGAGGCAGAATGTTCGACCACACCGTAGGGGCCGACGCCCTCGGCGGCCCGAAACCCCACCGCATCGGAAACGTGCGAATAAAGGTAAAGTGTTCGGCACCAGCGGCAGGCGGGATGGCTTGCGCTTCAAGTCCCTCAAATTTACGGTTGACAATTGTAGCCTGCTATGCTATCATGATCCTGCTCGAGCTACAAATGTAAACTCATTCGATGGAGGTACTTGTCATGTCGAACGATTCCGCAGGGAAGATCACGGGGTCTGAACTGGAGGTCATGAAGCTCCTCTGGCGCGCGGAGGACGCGCTGCCCGTCACGCAGATCCGGGAGGAGCTGCAGCGCACGAAGGGCTGGGAGCCCGCGACGATCAAGACCCTGATCGCGAGACTTGTGACCAAGGGGGCCGTGCGCCAGGAAAAGCGCGGCGTCTACTATTACTCGCCGCTCGTCGGGGAGGGGGAATACAGCGCCTGGGCCACGGACGATCTCATCAGCCGCGTTTACAACGGCAGCGCCCGGGCCCTGATCGCGGCCCTGGTCCGCTCCGACGGGCTGACAAAGGAGGACCTGGACGAGCTGCAGCAGATGTTCAGGGTGGAGGAGTGAGAAGATGGAGACGCTGCTTGCCCTGACGCTCAGCGGGAGCGGCCTTGCCCTGCTCCTGCTGGCCCTGCGCTATCTGATCCTGCGCCGCATGCCGAGCACGGTCTATTACTACGCCTGGCTTCTCGTGCTGCTGCGCTTCGTGCTGCCCCTGCCGGGTCTCGTGCAGCTCGGGAATGACGCCCCCGCGCCCCTGCCCTATCAGGAGCGCGCGGTTTGGGATGAGGGCGTTATGATCCCGGCCCTGCCCCCTGTCGACACAGCCCCGGGCCTTGTCCTTGAGCAGGCCGCACCGGAGATCCCGGACACGCCCGCAGACCCGCAGCCCGTGACATCCCGGGCGCCCGCAAAGACGCTGACTTGGCGCTCGCCCCGGCTCTGGCTCACACTCTGGGCCGTCGGCGCTGCGCTGTGCTTCGGGGTGACGGTCTTCTCCTACCTGCGCTTTACGCGGAGCATCCAGCGGAGCCTCCGCAAGCCGGACGCGTCGGTGCGCGCCCTCTGCCGCGCGATCCCCGGGCGCAAGCCCGCGCTCTGGGTGAGCGATACGGTCCGCACGCCCCTGATGTACGGCCTTCTTTCCCCGCGTATCGTCCTGCCCGCGCGGGACTATGACGCGGAGCTTCTGGGGAACATCCTCCGGCACGAGCTTACGCACTACCGGAGATGCGACACGCTTTACAAATGGTTTGCGGCGGCGGTCCTGTCCCTGCACTGGTTCAACCCCCTCTCCTGGCTCATCCGCCGGGAGCTCAACCGCGCCTGTGAACTGAGCTGCGACGAGATGCTGCTGCGCTCCATGACAAGAGACGACAAGCAATCCTACGGCAACACGCTCCTCACCATGGCGGCCTCCTCCGCGCTGCCGGCGGGCGTCGTCGCCACCACCTTCTCCACCGAGAAGAAAAACCTGAAAGAGAGATTGGAGCAGATCATGAACTATAAAAAGAGCGGGCGGCGGCTTCTCGCCGCCGTCCTGACGCTTGCGCTGGTGCTGGGCTGCGCGCTCATCGCGGGCCCCGCCTCCGCCGAGGAACCCACCGGGGGAACCGTCCGTGTCTCCACCGTGGACGAGCTTCTCGCCGCCATCGCGCCGGACACCGTCATCGAGCTCGCCCCCGGGACCTACGACCTGTCCGCCGCGGCAGACTACGGCAGTGATACTCACAGCGGCTTCTACAGCTGGAACGGCGTCTATGACGGGTTTGAGCTCGTGCTGCACGGGGTGGAGAATCTCACCCTCCGCGGCGCGGGGATGGGGGAGACCGTCCTCGCCGCCATGCCGCGCTACGCCAATGTCCTGCGCTTCACGGGCTGCGCGGATGTCACGGTCGCGGATCTCACCGCGGGCCACACCACGGAGCCCGGCTGGTGCCAGGGCGGCGTTTTGTACTTCGAGGGCGGCAGCGGCATCGCGGTGGAGCGCTGCGGACTCTACGGCTGCGGCACCATCGGCGTCCAGGCCCGCGAGTGCACAGGCCTCACGGTGAAAGACTCCGACATTTACGAGTGCAGCTACGGCGCCCTGAACGTCCATAGCTGCCGGGAAGTGGCGCTCACCGGCTGTGACATCCATGACCACGGCACGAGGGCCGGGCAGGGCGAGGCCCTGAACCTCATCGAGGCCCGCTACAGCGAGGGCATCACCGTCGATCACAACCGCATTCACGATAACCGCGCCCAGTACCTTCTGAACCTCGACTATGTCAAGCGCGCCCTCTTCCTCTCCAACGACGTCACCGGCAACGCCTTCCGCGCCGGGGTCTTCTGCTTCCGCGAGTACGGGGCCACGGTGGACGGCTGCCGCTTTGAGGGCAACGATCTCATCGCCTGGTATCTCGGCGAGGGCGGCCGCTACGCCACCAACGTGTACGGGGAGCCCCTCGAGAGCGCCATGTTCATGGAGATGACGCTTGCGGACATCGACCCCGATACCGTCCTGCCGCCCGTGACGCCCGCCGGGGCGGCGGAGGTCCCGGAGGGCGGGGAGATCGTGGTCACGACGGTGGACGAATTCCTCGCGGCCCTCGGCCCCGACCGCACGATCACCCTCGACGGGGCGCTCTTCGACCTCTCGACCGCCTCCAACTACGGCGGCATCGGCACGGATGCCTACTTTTGGCAGGAAAACTATGACGGCCCCGCCCTCGTCATCCACGATGTGAAGGGCCTCTCGATCACCGCGAAGAACACCGAATCCGGGGCCACCACCCTCGCCGCGATCCCGCGCTACGCGGATGTCCTGAGCTTCAGAAACTGCGAAAACCTCTTCCTCGGCGGCTTCACGGCGGGCCACACGAAGGAACCCGGGGCCTGCTCCGGCGGCGTGCTGTCCTTCCAGGGCTGCAATGGGGTCACGATCGAGAAGATGCGGCTCTACGGCTGCGGCATCCTCGGCGTGCAGGCGAGCGGCTGCTCCTCCCTCAACATCCTGCGCACGGAGATCTACGAGTGCAGCCAGGGCGCGGGCATGTTCTTCCGCACCGACGGCATCAACTTTGTCGACTGCGACGTGCACGATGTTCCGTCTCCCGCCCTGAGCTTCCACGAGTGCGGGGACAAGACCTGGAACGGCGAGCCCTTCACGGGCCTCGATGTCATGTACGACGTGGATGAAAACGGCGCGCTGGCGGAGTTTGCATATCCTGAGCGCGAGGAGGAAGAGGAGTACCACGGCGCGGTGCTGGATCTCGTGAACCCCTTCGCCTATGAGCCGACCTTCAGCTACCCCGAAAACGGCCCGGAGCGGCGCTTTATCCTCGCCGTGCAGCGGGCCGTCGCGGACGGGGACTGGGAAGCCCTCGCCGACAGGATCGGCTTCCCGATCCAGTTCTTTGATGATGGTTACAGCTTTGTGATCCATGACCGGGCGGAGTTTCTGGACATGGTCCCCAAGGGCGATTTTGAGGGCGTCCTCTTCTCCGACGCCTTCCGCGAACGCATCGCCGCCGCCTCTGCCGAGGAGTGCGGCCAGTGCATCTTCGGCGCCACCTGCCTCGACCACCTGATCGCGTTCGCCGGCTTCGGCATGGACAACACGGACACGGACTACCGGATCCGGGCGATCTCGAACACCACCCCCCTCTGGCCCGGCCGCCCCCAGGATCCCAACTACGTCCAGGTCACCCCGGAGCCGTGACACAGCCGGAATAACCGACCACCCCGTAGGGGTCGATCCCCAGATCGACCCGCCGAGCAACATACACTGTTGACAAATGGCGGGCCGATGAGGGCATCGGCCCCTACGACATACATTTTATACAGGGGTTATCTCATTTTGAGACAGCTCCTTGGAAAAAGCCGCGGGTCGATCCCCTGATCGACCCGCAGCCCTCTCAATACTTCCGGCTCAAAACCAGATAGGACACCCAGTAGACCAGAAGGATCAGGCACACGGAGTAAGACAGCACCGTGCGCACCGTCTCCTGTCGGAGGACCATGGCGACCACGACGCCGACCGCCTCCACGAGCATCACGATGTACCCCGTCCAGGACCAGCTCTTCATGCGCAGAAAACTGTTGCGCTCGTCCCCGGCCTCGGTGTCGATCTTCTCCCGGTACTCCGGGTTCCGGCGGTAACGGAGATTGCGCGCGATCTGCAGCGCCCCCACCGCGATGAGACCGCCGCCCATCCCGGACCAGTACGTCGAATCCAGCACCTCCAGGATGCTCAGCACCGTGAGCACGACGCCCGTGACCAGCCAGAATATGCTCAGGGCGAGGCGCCTGTTGTTATAGTAGCTGCTGTCCTTGCTTTTCATGCTTCTTCCTCCTCAAAGATGAATACCTCCTCGATCGTGAGCCCGAAGTAGGCCGCGATCTTATGGGCCAGCAAAATGGACGGGTTGTAGCGCCCGTTCTCGAGGGAGCTGATCGTCTGCCGGGAGACCCCCATCAGCCGCGCCAGCTCCTCCTGCCGGATGCCCCGCTCGTTTCGGATCTCTTCTATGCGGTTGCGCAAGCCATCACCTCCATAAAAATGTAAAGCTCACTTGACATGCACAGCATAACACAGATGCGCAAAGATGTCAAGCGAGCTTTACATTTTTTAAAGCCTCCCCTGAAAGGGGAGCCGAGGCGAAGCCGCAGCGTCGTGCGGTTTTATGCGGCGGGGTGGGTGAAGGGGATCCCTTTCACCTTTGCGTAACGTTCGGCAAAGGAGCCGGAGCCCACCGTCAGGGTGAGATCATCGCAGCCCTTGAAGGCGTTGGGGCCGATCGCCGTCACCGTGTCCGGGATCACGGCGCTCGTGAGACTGCGGCAGGCCAGGAAGGTGTAGTCCCCGATCTCCGTGACGGAGGGCGGGATCACGATGGAGGTCAGTGCGGAGCACCCGTTGAGGGCCCGGCCGCCGAGCTCCGTCACCGAATCCGGGAGCGTCACGTCCGTGAGCGCAAGGCAGCGGAAGAAGGCCCCGTAGCCGATCTCCGCGAGAGAAGACGAGAGCCGGAGTTCAGCGAGATTTTCACAGTCGGAGAAGCTCCAGATCCCGACCCGCACGACCGTGTCGGGAAGCGTCACCGCCGTGAGGCCCAGGCAGTCGTAGAAGGCCCAGTCGTCGATCTCCGTGAGCCCCTCCGGCATCGTCACGCCCGTAAGCGCCCGACAGTCGGAGAAGGCCCCGTGGCCGATGGTCCGCACGCCCGCCGGGACCGTAAAATGCCCTTGAGCAAGGCCGCCGGGACAGCACAGCAGCGTCTCGCCCGTCCGGTCATAGAGGACGCCGCCGACCGACAGGAAGGCTTCGTTCTCCGCATCGACGGTGATGCGCGCGAGGGACCCGCAGTTGGCAAAGACCCTTTCGCCCAGCGACGTGAGTGAGCGGGGGAGCGCGGCCTCCGTGAGACGCCGGCAGCCGCGGAAGGCCCGGTCGCCGATCCGCGTCAGCCTCTCCGGGAGGGAGAGCTCCGCGAGATTTTCACAGTTTGAGAAGGTCTCCTTTTCAATCTCCGTCAACGCCGCGGGCAGGCGCACGCCCGGGAGACTCTTGCAGGAGGCAAAGGCGAGCTCCCCGATTTCCCGCACGGAATCCGGCAGCGTGAGCGCCGCGAGCTTCTCGCAGCAGAAAAAGGCCCGCGCGCCGATCCGCGCGACCGACTCCGGGATCACGACGCTCTCCAGGTCATAGCGGCAGAAGAAAGCCTCGTCCCCGATCCCGGTCACCGGCCGCCCTTCGATCTCTCCCGGGATTACGAGCGTTGTCTCCGCCCCGTCCCAGCCCGAGAGGGTTACGGTCCCGTCATCGTTTTCAGTGTATTTCCAATCTCCTGCCTGCAGCTCCTCCGGCTCCTCCGCATGGGATACGGATGAGAAGAGACAGAGCGTCAGGACGAGGATCAGGGCGATCATTTTTTTCATGGCAGTTTCCCTCCCTGCTTTTTGGGTATCCCGCGGAGAATCCGCAGGATGCTGCTTATCAGCCTTGACACGCTCCCACGAGACCATGATATAATAAACCGATTTGATATGCAAGCGGGTTTTGCGATCCCGCGATATTCCGCAGCCTGCTGCGACAGGGGCTTTCCCCCGGCGTGTGCGATGTTGCTTCAACTCCCCTCACTGCCAAAAGAAAAACCGCCCGAACGGGCGGTTTTCTTTTGGTGGAGGTATGCTGTTTTGATAGAAAAACGTTTAGGGGGTGCACCGCCTGTTTAGGGGGTGCATTTCAATTTAGGGGGGTGCAAACGGCAAAGGGGGTGCAAAGTGAACAATATAGAAGAGGATAAATAATCGAATAACAGTATTGCCATTTTGATGCAGTTTGTGTATTCTATACATAGATGTGCAAATACGCTAATAAGGAAAAACATAATTGGGGGTATATGTATGAGGGCAAATAACGAAATAGACTCGAAAGAACAACGTGTTGCCATGAATATTGCTCTTTCACCTGACGACAAAAGGTTTCTTAAAGTCTATGCTGCAGAGCATGATACAACGGTTGCTGCTGTGATCGCCGAGTGGATAAAGAAACTTCGGGAGGAGGGTAAGCAGTAATGGCAAAGAAAGAAGTAAAAACCGACTTGTGGGTTGCGTCACAACTCCAAGAGTGTAAGATACCATTCAGCGCTCAAGGCAGTGATGTTAAAGAAATTGACGAGGCTCTGTCTTCCGCCTCAAAACGTGGGACGGGCAAGGTTGGTTATCCCGAATACGTTGCGGTAGTAAAAGACTTTGTTCTTGTCATCGAGGACAAAGCCGATACAGACAAGCACTGCAAGCTCACGGAAAGTGGCATTATTGATACAGGTACCAAGGCAGTCACCGATTATGCCGTGAACGGTGCATATTTCTATGCGAAACACATTGCTCAGCACAGTTCCTTCAAAAAGGTTTTTGCAATCGGAATATCCGGTGATGAAAAGCACCATATTATCACGCCGCTTTACGTTGATGACCGTGAAGGGTATATGGAACTTGAACCTATCGAGTCATTTGCAATGTTCAGCAAGGAACATATTCAGGAATACTATACTCGACTTGTCCTGAAAGAAGAGACTCCCGAAGAAAAAACGACGGCAAAGATTTTGCAAGATGCAGCAGAACTGCATGAATACCTGCGTACTTACGGCTCATTGAAAGATCAGGATAAGCCCTTGGTTGTCTCAGGTATTCTTCTTGCACTGGATGAAATTCAAAGCGGCAGTTTTTCTGTTGAGTCTTTAACCGGGGATGATATCGACACTGACGGCGACAAGATTTATGAGGCTATCAAGAAGCGTCTGAAGCGGTCAAATGTTGGCCCCGATGCCAAGCGTGATAAGTTGATGAGCGAGTTCGCCATCATCCGCACCAGCGCCCGTCTGAATACAGTGGATGACACACTGGGGAAGACTCCTCTGAAATACTATGCTGAGTTTTTGAAGGAGCGTGTATTTGATTATATCAAAGGCCGGTCTTCTGCTGAGGATTTCATTGGTCGCTTTTATGGCGAGTTCATGCATTATTCAGGCGGAGATGGACAGACGCTCGGTATCGTACTGACCCCGGCGCATATTTGCGAGTTGTTCTGTGATCTGCTGGAAGTCATGCCAGACGATACTGTGCTGGATCCGTGCTGCGGTACCGCTGGCTTTTTGGTGGCAGCAATGCATCACATGATTTCTGCTGCAGGCTCAGATATGACAAAGAAAAATATACGTAAAAAGCAACTGCACGGGTATGAGATTCAGAGCTATATGTTCGCTATTGCTTGTTCTAACATGATTTTACGCGACGATGGGAACAGCAATATTTGGTGTCAGGACTTCCTGAAACAGAACGCAGCGCAGGTGCAGTTGAAGGGAGCCACGGTTGGCATGATGAACCCGCCCTACTCACAGGGGACGAAGAAAGACCCGTCACAGTACGAGTTGTCTTTCGTGGAACATCTGCTTGACTCTCTGACGCCGGGCGCAAGAGCGGCGGTTATAGTTCCGCAGTCTTCCATGACAGGCAAGACGAAGGATGAGCAGAAGTTCAAAGAAAACATCATGAAACATCATACGCTGGAAGGTGTGATAACTTGTAACACGGACACGTTCTATGGTGTTGGAACGAACCCCGTGATTGCCGTGTTTACCGCTCATGAGCCGCACCCGGCTGATAAGATCTGCAAGTTCATTGACTTCAGGGATGACGGCTACGAGGTCAGGGCACACGTAGGACTTGTTGAGGGTGACTCCGCCAAAGATAAGAAACAGCATCTTCTGGATGTCTGGTTCGGTCGCACAGAGGCACCGAGCAAGTTCTGTGTGGAGTCAACGGCACAAGCCGATGATGAATGGCTGCACAGTTTCTACTACTTCAACGATGAGATACCGACCGAGGCCGACTTTGAGAAGGCTATCGGGGATTATCTGTCGTTTGAGTTCTCCATGGTGATGCAGAACCGGGAATACCTGTTTACAGGGGGTGA
>CAMHEN010000065.1 GCA_946184165.1 uncultured Clostridia bacterium
TATATTAAATGTTGGGTGTAGCTCAGCCTTTCGGCTTCGCTGCCCCAACATTTATATTATAGAACTCAAAAAGTACAGGGTTTTGCAAGAGACCCTGTGCTTTTTCTTTTGAGAAGTGAGGGGTAAAAACTCTGCGTCCCCAAAACACCACGATATCCGGGAGGGACATCTTTGCCCTTCCCGGACCTTTCCAGTTTTTGAGCTTCATCGCTCAGGGCGGAATGAGCTGCCGCTCTTTTCCGGCAGCTGGAGGGCAATTGCCCGTTGCGAAATCATAATCTATACGATATAATGATAGTTAGATGAATCTGACAGAGGGGACGACGGAAGCATGCGCTGATTCCGCCGCCCCCTTTGCGGTTATTACGGAAGGAGAGAAAAACCATGCCTAAACCCAATTTCTTCTGCGGGATCGAAGCGCTGCAGTGGCTGCTGCAGAACGAGCCCAAATCCGAGCGGGACGATATCGACCTCACGGTCGACCTGATCGAAGCGCCCTATCTGTTCATCTACAGCTCTGATGCCGAGGCCTGGAATTTTAAAGCCTTCAGCCGCGGTGAGCTGTATGACCACGAAAAAGGAAGCGGCATTGAAAAAGGCAATCTCCGCGTAGACAAGAAGAGCGGGCAAGGCTCCGGCCAGACCTCTGATCCCGCGCTGCGGGATAACATGGGCGCTTTTTTTGAGGCTTGCCGCAGGCTGTCTCGCTTCATCCGGGACAAGAAGCTGCAGCCGCTCTATGAGGGGCTGGATCCGGAGCAGGCTGGGGTGATGCTGGAAGTCACAGGGAACAAGCTCAATGCCCGCAAGGTTTCGGGCAAGGAGCGCCCGGAGATGATGTGCACCACGCTTTTCGGCGGCATGACCATGTGCCGCCCCTATATGGATGATTTCTGGGATCGCTCTGAGACCGAGATGATGTCTCTTGAGGACAGGATCGAGAAGGCCGAGGGCGGGGACAAGTTCGCTATCGCCAAGCTCGCCACGGCCTATCTCAACGGCGACGACGAGGTGGAGCAGGACGCGGAGAAGGCTGCCTACTGGTACCGCAAGGAGGCAGAGCTCCAGGATTCCGAGGGCGCATTCAACCTGGGGCTCCTCTACGCCAAGGGCTTTGGCGTGGAGCGGGACTTTGAGCAGGCGGCGGAGTGGATGGAGAAGGCCGTGGCCTGGGGCGATCCGGACGGAGTTGGCCCCGCCAAGCAATACCGCGCCATGGCAGAGAATCTGAAAAAGGCCGAAGAAGGGGACGCAGAGGCGATGTACGCCCTTGCGGGAGGCTATATGGCGCTGGGCGGCTCCCTGGACCAGGCCGGGTCCGGGGCGGATTATGCCGAGAGCCTGAAATGGGCGCAGAAGGCTGTGAATGCGGGCAATGCCGACGGCTACTGGGCGCTGGCTCTGGCAAGCGAGCACGGCCGCGGTGTCAAGAAGGACGACAAGAAAGCGGTCGAGTATTATATAAAGGGCGCGGAGCTGGGCAGCGCCGCCTGCCAGCATTCCTACGGCTGCCGCCTCATCAACGGCCAGGGTGTGAAGAAGGACGCGAAGGCGGCGCTCAAGCTGTTTGAACAGTCTGCCGATCAGGGCTATGGTCTGGCCTGCAAGGCCCTGGGCCACATGTACGAGACCGGCGAGGGCGTGGAGCCCGATTTTGATAAGGAGCTTGCCTACTTTGAAAAGGCCTGCGAGGCCGAGCCCCACAACGCGGAGCTGCTGCGCCACGTGGGCTATCAGTACACCAACCTGATGGAGGACCCGGAAAAGTGGCTTTACGGCGTGGAGCGGGCGGCCTTTTGGCTGCGCAAGGCCGCCGAGCTGGGCGACGGTGTGGCCGCCAACGGCCTGGGCATGTACGAGCAGATTTTGGAGCTGCACAGGAAGGGCAAGATCAAGGCGGGAACCTCGCTTGACAAGTGCATGGACATCCTGAGCAAGGCGGCCAAGGAAGAGGAGAAGCGCCAGAAGGAAGAGAAGGAGAAGGCCGAGCGGGAGCGCAAGGAGCGCGAAGCCGCCGAGCGCCGCGAGAAGGAAGAGGAAAAGCGCCGCGAGGAAGAGCAGAAGAAAAAAGAGCGGCAGGCAGCCTATGACAAGGCCATGGAGGAGTGGCGCGCAAAGAAGAACGGCGCCGAGACCAGGCGTTCAGACGAATGTAAGCGGAGGCTCTCGCAGTTTGAACAAAATGAAAAATCCGCGATCGAGAAGGACTATGCCGCGGCGAAAAAAGCGGCTGAGAGCAAGCTGAGCGACGCCCAAAAGAAGGAGAAGGCAGCGCAGGAAAAGCTCTCCGGCCTTGGCTTCTTCGCCTTCGGAGAAAAGAGCGAGCAGAAGAACAGGATCAAGGCGGCCCAAGCCGCGGCGGGAGAGGCGAAAGCCGCCCTGGAGAGCGCGGAAAAAGCCTATGACGAAGCTCTCAAAGCCTTGCCCGGCCGGGTTGAGGAAAAAAAGGCAAAGCTAACGCGTGAGATCGAAGGCAAGTATCCGATCCCCAAGGAACCCGCTAAACGCGACTTTTTCCCGCAGGAACAGATGCAGCGCAAACCGACGCATCCTGCTCCTGAGCGCCGTCCGACGGCCATGCAGGTCGAAAACGCGGGTTTCAAGGCGGATATCCTCGCCTGGATGGAACCGGACACGCTCTATACTGCGCAAGATATCGCGGAAGGCGTTCCCTCTGTCGCGGCGGCCGGCCTGTCGGTCGCTCGGGTCAGCGCCATGATGACACAGTTGGTGAACAGCGGCGCTGTGACCCGGATGGAGGATAAGCGAAAAGCGTTTTACAGCCTTGCGTGACGGCAACAAGACAAGGATCAGGAGGAACAAAATATGGCCAACAACCGAGAAATCGATCAGAAGATGCTCGCTAAAGTGGATTCTGTTTTGAAGTCGGCCAGAAAGGCCGGCGCGGAATACGAAGTCAGCGAGATGCTGATCCAGCAAAGAGTCCGCCGCACGACCATCAACATCAGCTCGCAAAGTTCCCTGAACGACCTGCGCGACATCGTCAAAAGCTGTGCTTCTGCCTGCGACAAGCTGTATCTGGCCTATCAGAACCTGATCCACGAGCTGGATTCCGAGCTCAGAGGCTGCCTTTCGCAGAAGCCCGGCGCATACGCGATCAAGGCTGTGACGGGGACGATCACCTGGCTCAACGAGGAGTCGAGAATACAGAACAATTACGCCGCGCAGTTTGACGGTCTGGATCTGGGCCAACTTGTGAAAGCGGAATACCTGCCCCGACCGGAAAGCCTCGACACCGAGCGATATTGGAAGGCGCAATATAACGCGCTGCCCGACAAGGGGGACGCGGAATCCCGCTGGAGTGAAAAGCTGCGGGAGCACAAGCGTCTGGCATCGGAAGAGGAACGCAAGGCCAGAGATAACCGTCGCAAGGTCGAGCAGGAAACGAGAGACCTCGTGAAAAGCTTTAAGGAAGACGAAAAAGCGGAGGTCGACCGGGAGCTCGAGAAGAAGAAAAAAGAGTTTCAGTCTCAGTATTCGATCATCCGGGAGCGGATGGAGTACTGCAGGCCGGCAGCAGATCTCCTCTTCTTCCGGAATTCCAACTACGGATATGTGATGCCGGACGGCACGGCGAAGATCAAATACGACGAAAATCATGTGGGCTGCGTCGTTAGAAGGATGCATGATCTCAAGCAGATCGTCTGCCTGACGGAGGGCGTTGTCGGTCTTGACACCGACGGAAGGATCCAGCTGTCGAATATCGGCGCGGACAGGCAAAAGGAATACGGCCTGGACGCCTGCAGAAAATGGAGGAACGTGAAAAAACTGGCCGCTTGCCCTGACAGCAATCAGGTGATCGGCCTTCTGGATGACGGACATTGCGTCGCAACGACGCCGCGCTATGATTACGGCGTCCAGCGCGTATCCGCCTGGTCTGACATCGTGGACGTCGTCTGTGAGCAGTATTTCGCCGCTGGTCTTCGGAAAGACGGTACGGTCGTCATCAGCGGGACGGGCAATATTCCCGACGAATTGCGGAAAAGCTTCTCCGGCCAGAAAGGGATCCTGGCGATCTTCGCATACGACACCTGGCGTTTTGCCGCGCTGAAAGAGGATGGAACGATCCTGCCGAATATCGCGGAGTTCAAAGAACCTGCGATGGCGGCAAAGAATATCGTGGCGATTGCCAAAAGCTCCGACGGCCCGGTTTTTCTCCAGGCAGACGGCACGGTGGTCGCGACGAGGAGCCACGTCGGCGGCTGGGGCGGCCAGAAGACGGAGGGCTATCTCATCGACTCGCTGAAGAATGTGGTCGCAGTCTATACGGGCCCCTATGAATTCGGGGCCCTTTGCGAAGACGGCGTGTTTCGCAGCTATTCCACGAACGGAGACAGCTCGTATGAGCTGAACAAAGGCGCGCCGATCTTCCGGTCTTACAGAGAATACGTTCGTGAGATCAGGGAGAAGGAGCGGGAGGAGCAGGAACTTCTGGAGAAACTGCAGCAGGAGGAACAGCTCCGGGCGGATCGTCGGGCGAAGGGTCTCTGCCAGCACTGCGGCGGAGAGCTTGAGAAAAAGCTGTTCGGATGGAAGTGTAAAGCCTGCGGAAAGAGAAAAGACTACTGATCGGACGACACACGCAGATAGAGGAGGCCGCATCTATGGCGACAGAAAAAATCAACGATTTCCTCTTGCTTCATCTGCCGGATAACTACCGGCTTGAACACACGACAGACGAGGAAGGAAAAGAGAACTACCAAATCCTCTGCGACGCTTCACAGGGATCCGACGGAGCGTGGACGGCCGCACTGACGGTCAAGCTGCAGCTTCCGGACAAGGAGGGGGAGATCCCCGAGGACAAGCGGAACCTGAACGGCAATTTTCACGCAGGGCTCAGTGCCAATATCCACGAGGTCCCTGCGCTGCTATGGACGGTCAACGCTCTTGTTGTCGCGCTTTTGCTGGAGCATAAGCGGCATACCTGCGTGCTGGCCTGCTATGAGACCGTGCGCAGCCGCGATGAGCTCAACGATTTTGCCGGACGCGCAGCCGAACACCTGAATGTGCTGCTGGGCTGTGTGGAGATCGACGGCGAGCGCGGGCAGATGGAGCCCATCACGCCGGAGCGGCTGCTGGAGCTGGCAAACGTGGCCGAGCCCTTGAGTGAGGAAGCAGCGCAGGAGGAAGAGAAACAGCGTGCGCTTGAGCAGTTCGCGCAGGAGCGTCCGAACGGCGAGGGCATGTCTGTGCGCGCCGTTTATCGGGATCCGATCACGGGCAAGGTCAAGCGCGATCTGTTCTGGGAGCGCGCCGGGGCAGAATCCGGGGATCCGCAAGCCATGATCCAGATGGCCATGGCCTATATGAACGGCGACGGGGTAGAGCAGGACGCAGAAAAGGCGGCGGAATACATGCAGAAGGCCGCCGAACTGGATGACCCCACAGCCCAGTTCAACATGGGGATCTATTCCCTGCAGGGCCATGGCGTAGCGCGCGATTTTGACCGGGCCTATGAATGGATGCAAAGGGCAAAGGAAAACGGCGATACGGACGCCGATGGAATCCTGGATTCCATTGAGAATGTGCGCGCGCTGCGTGAAAAGACGGAACAGGGCGACCTGGAAGCCAAGGTGGAGCTCGCTGGAACGCTGATGACCATGAAGGGCGAAGAGAACTTCCGCGAGTCTGTCGCTCTCGCAAAGGAAGCTGCAGAGGCCGGATCCTTAAAGGCCATGTGGATCATGGGCCTTGCCTATGCCCACGGCCGCGGCGTGGAGCAGAACTATGAGGAGGCTTTTCGGTGGTATCTGAAAGCCGCCGAAGCCGGCCATGCCCCGTCACAGGCCAATCTCGCCTGCCTGTATGCCAGAGGCGACGGGGTGGAGCAGGACATGCAGAAGGCGGAAGAATGGGTGCGCAAATCCGCAGCCCAGGGTGATCCGGACGGGCTGCGTCTGCTGCGCAATATCGACGAACAGGCCGCCATGGACGCCGAACGTGCCGCCTGGGAGGAAAAATGGCGCCGCCAGCAGGAGGAAGAGGCCAGGAAGCGCGCAGCCGAGTGGATGGAGAAATACGGGCAGTATCTGGAGAAGGATCCCCGCATCGTCATCCATGGCAGCAAGTTTGTGTTTAGCGGCGTCATGGAGGACAACTGGCCGGACATTCTGCAGAAGCTGATGGATAAGGGCGGCGTGGAGCGCGGCGCGGTTTCCGGAAAGACGGATTACCTGGTGGTCGATCCCCGCGGCTTCGGCGAATCCAAGGTCAAAGAAGCGCTTGCGCAGCGTGTGAAAGGAAAGCCGGTGAAAATCGTTCTGCTGGAGGATTTCCTCAAGGCGCTGGGCGTGAAAAAGGAGGCGGCCGCGGAGGGGCCTTCCGCTTCAGCCCCTGTGCAGCAGGAAGAAGAACCCGCAAAAGAAGCAGCAAGCGAAAAACAGGAGAAGACAATGGATGACAAGCCGATCACCAGCATGGAAGAATTCCGGCGATTCCTGCAGGAGCACCCGGACGCAAGGATCACTTCTGTGCAGCAGGTGAGCACAGATCCGATCACCGGCAAAAAAACCAGAACCGATCTCTACGGTACGCCTCCCACTGCCGGGGAGCGAAACAGCGCCGAGCGCCGGCCAAGCGCCAAACAGATGGAAAACCGCGGATTCAAGGACGATATCGTGGCTTTCATGGCCCCGGGCATGCGCTATACCGCCGCGGAGCTCACCGCGCAGGTGCCCTCCGTTGTGGCGGCAGGCCTTACGCAAAATCGGGTCGTGGGATATTTGACTCAGCTTGTCAGCGAGGGCTCGGTAAAGAAACGGACCGAAGGATATACCAATTACTACAGCCTTCCCGGTTCGGAGGCGGAAAAAGCGCGTTTGGCCCGTGTGCAGGCCGAGGAAGCGCGCCGCCAGGAGGAAGAGCGCCGCAAAGCCGAGGAGGCCCGGCGGCAGGAGGAAGAGCACCGCAAGGCCGAGGAAGCGCGCCGTCAGGAAGAGGAGCGCAAGACCGAGGAAGCGCGCCGTCAGGAAGAGGAGCGCAAGACCGAGGAAGCGCGCCGCCGGGAAGAGGAGCGCAAGGCCGAGGAGGCGCGAAAAGAAGAGGAACAGCGCCGCAGGGCCGAGGAGGCACGCCAACAGGAGGAGGAACGCCGCAGGGCCGAGGAGGCACGCCAACAGGAGGAACGCCGCAGGGCAGAGGCGACAGCAGAGCAGGAGGCTTCTGCGAGAGAGGCGCAAAGTCATCCGGATGATCCTGCGGGCATGAGAACTGCCGGCGTGAGCAAAACGGTTCTGTTCCTTGCCATCGCGCTGACGCTCGTGACCGGGATCCTGATCGGCGTCCTGATCTCCCACGTGATGGGGGGAACGCGGGAGAAAGAAAGCCCGGCGAACATTGCACCGGCGCCGCAGGCAGCTGCGGGAGAAAGCGTGGAGAAAGAAAGCGTTGATGCAGCGGTCGAACCGACTGTGCCGCAGAAACCAACCGGTGTTTCTTTACCGAGCCAGGAGCAGCGTCTCGACACCGTGATCGTTGACGAGGACAATATGCGCCCGATCTTTGTCGATGATGAGGCGGTCACGGTCAGCCTGAACTCGTTTGCTTACGCGAACAATGAAACCGTTTACGGCCTGAATATCCTGCTGAAAAACAGGTCAGACAAAACGGTAAGCGCAGTTCTGACAAAAGTAGAGATCGACGGCTTTGAGATTTCAACTTCCCAGGGGAAGACGACCGTCTCACCCGGGCATAGCGCCGTATGCTACTCCAGCATATGGAAGGACAAGATCGATGAGGCAGGCATTCAGGATTGGAGCGAGCTTTCCGGAACGATCCTTGTCAGAGAGGATTATTTTGGAGAGGCCCTCTATTCGGTCCCGGTCGTCATCAAGCGGAGCTGCTGGGAACGGGAAAAAACATTCCAGGATACCTCTTATACGCCAGTGCCGCCTGCCAAGGCGGAAGCTCCGGAGAACGCCGTCGTTCTCTCGCTGGATAATCCGACCCCTCTTCTGCTGGAACAGGATGGGATCCGTCTCAGCATCAATTCATTCAGCACCGCCAACAGAGGAACGGTCTTTGAGATCAATTTTCTGCTGGAGAACGGAACAGAGGAAGACATCAGCGTGGTGCTGAAAGACATAGTAATCAACGGCTATGAGATCTCCGCTTCGCAGGGAAAAACGATGGTCGCGGCAGGAAAAAAGGCGATCTGCGACTCCAATGTTTGGGAGAAGGACCTGGAGCTTGCGCACATAGAGGAATGGACAGAGCTGCAGGGAACCATTGTTGTACGAAAAGACTACTTCGGCGAAGAGCTGTACTCCATCCCGGTCGTGATACAAAAGAGCGTTTGGACGAACTGATGCATATAGCATAGTTGACTTGGGGAAGGAGAAAATGTTCGACGATAAAGCCTACGACATAAACGTCATCACTTCGTGTCAGAATGGTCCGACGGATCACGGCACCTTCGTCGGCACCTGCGAAAACTGCGGCATCGTGTGGGAGTTTGAGAACTATGAGGTGATCCCCGTACCCTATCCCCACGGCACCTGCCCGCGCTGCCGTCAAGGGGTCGCGGTGTTCTGAACATGGCTTCTCTACGCTCGCGTAGAGCGGGGTGCCTTCATCCCGCACCGAATCCTTTGGCCCGGCAGGCCCGTAGGGAGGCATCCCCTGATGCCTCCGCGGGTCATGCGCCCGGTCGGGAATCGGCGGAGCTGCAAGCTCACAGAGCAGCGGCGCAGCGCAGATGCTCTCTTTGGTGGATCAAACGCTCGAAGAACTGCGGAAGGCCGAAACAGATTAGGTAGCTGCCCGCTCATGCCGGAGATCGTGCTGTGAAGAAGTGAAAAGAGGAAAACCGCTGATTAAGTGCAAAATCCTATATATCGCCGCATAAATGAGAAAACGAAAGGAGCACAGAACATGTCAGGAGAATCTTTTGCGCAAAATCCCGGAACGAAGAAGCAAAGCGCGAACGCGCCTGATCGAAAAGCGGCGGCTCTTCCGAGCATCCCGCCTTTTGACTTTGCCCAGATCCCCGGATGGCGGGAGGACGCCGTAGACAACTTCACGTGCGGTGTGGCCCGCGGAACAGAAGAGGAGCTTACGGCTGCCGCAAAGGCAGAGGGGCTTGAGGCCAGGCTGGAATCGACCGAGATCCCCGGAATTTATGAGATGAAGGTCGAGCTGTCCTCCCGCCGCCTTCCGAACAGTAAGCTGCCCATGAAGGACTTCATCGAGCGACACCCGAGCCTGAAGGTCACGGGCTTCCTGGAGGACTGGTCCCCGGCGCTGGAGGTTTGGACCGCCTATTCCGAATCCGGCTATCCCTATGTCACGGAGGCGAAAGCCGTCGGACATTTTGACAACAAAAGCGACCTGTGCTGGCATGAGGAAATTCGGCCTACAGAGGATTGCTCAAAGCGTTTTAACTTTATCCAAAGCGGCGTACCCATGTCGATCCGCTACAAGTTTCCCTTCCGCAAGAAATGGGAAGACCGAAACTACTACGCCATTGACGGCGGAGAGACATACCGTCTGATCCCCAAAGACGGAAAGCAGGCGCCGCCCTATGACTCTCCCAAGCTGTGGAAACTGAAAAAAAGCGGGATGTATATGGGGCAAGCATTTATTCAGGAATACCTCGGCGACGAAACCGACGTACGCTTTCCAGAAAGAGTCGGTGATATGTCAATTGGGGGTATATGCGCAAGAAAAGGGGCTGTGCCGTCAAACTATGAGAAAATCGAAACCGTTCAACTGCCGGACAGCTATTATTGGATCGGCGAACATGCTTTTCAGGGCTGCAAAGCCCTGCGGGAAATCACTTTCCCGCATGATCTTGACCAGATCGGGGCAGAGGCCTTCGCAGATTGCACCGCGTTGAAAAAAGTCGTATTCAACGACATCTGCGAGCAAAAAGAGCTAAAACCGATGTTCAGGGAGGATCATGAGAAAAAGCCGATCGGTGACGGACTGTTCAAAAACTGCAAAGCGCTGGAGGAAGTTCTTCTTGCAACAAAGCAGACCGTCCTGGACGAGGAGAACATCTTTAAAGGCTGCGGCGACTACGAAATCATTTGGAACAAAATGCCTGACGACGTCATATTTTTCGGCGCTTGCGTATACCCCGACACACCTTACAAGGATCTGCCGAAGCGCGGAGAATGTCTGACACTGGAGGCGGATCATATTGTCTACAAGAGCGACGGAACGAAAATAGGGACTATCAACCTGCCTTTCCAAAGAACGGTATGGACGGTTTTTGACGATCTCAGCTACCCTATTAAACTCTGGGTCAAAGACGTCCGCCCTAATAGCTGCGGTTGGGGAATCTCCCTCAGTGCTTCCGAAATTCCCCCGCGGGAAGTCAGACCGGAAGCCACGGCGTATGACGATCCACAGGACATGTCCCTGAACAGGAAGGCTTTTGCCGTGGACTCCCAGCTCCCTGCCGACGAGCTGAAGGAGCTGATCGAAGAGCGCGGCGGTATCGTTCGCACCGCAGTCTCGGGAAAAACAGATTTCCTTGTGATCAATCCCTATCATGAAGGCGATACCGCGAAGAGGAAAAAAGCCAGAGAACTCCAGGAGTCCGGGAAAGCAAATGTGAAGATCATATCCTATGAGGACTTCTTTGAAATGATCAGAAAAAAGTAAACGGAAGAAGGGAAACAGATAATGAACGACAGCTTTTCGACAGATCCAAGCCGGGTTCAAAACGGCCCGACGGATCATGGGACCTTTGTCGGCACCTGCCAAAACTGCGGGATCGTGTGGGAGTTTGAAAACTATGAGGTGATCCCCGTGCCCTATCCCCACGGCACCTGCCCGCGCTGCCGTCAATGGGTGGCCGTGTTTTGAAGCACGGCCTTCCCCATGAGAGCGCGTAGGGCGGGGCGCCCTCGCCCCGCCGTGGATCATGAATCGGAACGGGTAAACAACGGAGCTGCGAAGGCACCGCTCCCTACGCGAAAAGCAATTGTTCCTGTCGCAAAACCGCCGCACCTGGGTTGGTTTTGGGCGTTTTCGGATGATTTGCGATTGACTATGAATATATATATAATATAATTTGAGGTACAGCGAGAGCTGAAATGGATAGAAGGGGGAAAACAAATGAGTGCAAGCTTAGAGATGCGGTTCCAAATGACAAAAGGCAGTGACAAAGAATTTCAAGCAGTTCTTGGTGTCCTTGAGGAAATTGGCGGAAAGCCGCTTGAGCAGTTGAGAGACCTTTCAATCAGCAAGAATTCGTTTCTCATTGAGAATATGTTTCCTAATATCTGGGGTGAGGAATATCTTGAACTGGACGTGGAGCCGTACTATCTGTTTGCAAAAGCTGCGCCGAATGCAGAATGGGTTGCCTCTTCGGATAGGCTCGATGAGGGAGACGGTTCAAATAGCTGGGATAAAGTTTCTTATTCCAACGGCGTTATGATGTACCAAGAGAAACCGTTCTACGACGATGAACCGGAAGAAAGCAGATTTTTGCTCAGAGAATTCTTTACTGATGGGCAAGAACCTGATGATCTTGATGGAATCTTTTTGGACGAAATCATTGATTAAGACCAATAAGCTGCATTAAAATCTCAACACCTATAGTCCAACCTTTTGTTGCAAGTCCTCGACAGCTCTGGTAAACTGACAATAGAATATTTTGACAGAAGGGATGCTTGAATTGCATAGGCAAATTCGGGCATCCCTTTTTGCCTTCCCCTTGAGGGGAAGGTGCCCCAGTGCGAACACTGGGGCGGATGAGGTGGAGGTACGACCAACAACACCTCATCAGTCTCTGCGCGACAGCTCCCCCTCAAGGGGAAGCCTTATGTTGTCGCAAAATCGCCGCACCATCGGCGGTTTTGGGAGTTTTGGGGCGGTTTGCGGTTGGCTTTGAATATATATTATATATATATATATAATTTGAGGCACAGCGAGAGCTGAAAAAGACGAAGGAGGGTAATTGTGGTAAATATAACCTGTGAGCCTGAATTGAGGCAAGAGATTTATGACTGGATCGTGGAAGAAACCGATAAGGTAAGAGAAGATCCGGAGAGGGACTCTTGGATCGGCGTTGGCGTCGATACCTATTATCTTCATCCGACCATTGTTGACGCCGGTGTGGAGATCGAATGCGGAGAGGATGATGCGGAAGAGATA
>CAMHEN010000066.1 GCA_946184165.1 uncultured Clostridia bacterium
CCGTCCTTGATGAAGGCGTAGGAGGTGGGGTCCCAGGCGGTATAGCCCCGGGCCTCGAAGGTGGCGCGCAGACCGCCGGAGGGGAAGGAGGAGGCGTCCGGCTCGCCCTGGATGAGCTCCTTGCCGCCGAACTCCATGATAACCTTGCCGCCTCCCACGGGGGTGATGAAGCTGTCGTGCTTCTCGGCGGTGATGCCGGTCATGGGCTGGAACCAGTGTGTGAAGTGGGTGGCGCCCTTTTCGATGGCCCAGTCCTTCATCGCGTTCGCGACCACGGCGGCCGCCGCGCTGTCGAGACGCCTGCCCTCGTTGATGGAGCGCTGGACCTGTCGGAACACATCCTTGGGCAGACGCGCGCGCATAACGGAATCGTTGAAGACCATACTGCCGAAGTTGTCTGTGACTGTGTTCATGAAGATCCCTCACTCCCAAGATTCAAAAAGACGGCGGAAGCGCCGCGCCCCGCCGTTCGCTGATGATAAATTATAGGGTCTGAGGCCTGATTTGTCAACGTTTTTCCCGAGAACAAAGCACTGCGAAAGAATGAAATGGAAGTTTTTTCTTGCATGTCGTACCGCGAATCGCTATAATAAAATTAGAATAGTAGGCGCAGGCGGTGAACGCCAAGGCGCCGGGTGTGGTCGTGCAGGTAGACCGCCGCGCCGGGAACAGATCATATAAAAGGAGGAAACGAACCATGAGGCGGAAACTGTTATTGATCCTGGCTCTCGCGGTGCTGATCGCGGGGCGGTGCTGTGGAACGGCTCTGGCAGACCAGGGCGGCTCCTGCGGCGACAACGTGACCTGGACGCTGAACTCGACAACCCACAAGCTGACCATCAGCGGCACCGGCGCCATGACGGACTATACCCGGGGCGCCGCCCCCTGGTACGCAGACCGTGACAGCATCCGTTCTGTTCTGGTGGAGGACGGCGTGACCGGATTGGGCAATTATTCATTCTACGGCTGCAGTTACATGACGAGCGCAACGATCCCCGACAGCGTGCAGCGGATCGGCGTCTCCGCCTTCAACGGATGTTTTTACCTGATTGAATTCTTGATTCCCAATCATGCCGCCGTGATCGAAAACAACGCCTTCATCGGCTGCAGCAACCTGACCCTGTACGGCGCTTACGGCTCCACGGCGCAGACCTATGCCGACGAAAACAGCATCCCCTTCTGTGTCACCGGCTCCTGCGGAATGAACGCGACCTATTTCTTCGACTTTGCCACCGGCGAGCTGACTATCCGCGGCACGGGGCCAATGCGCAATTACAGCTCCTTGGGCGTGCCTTGGTACGACTATCGGGAAAGTATCAAATCCGCGGTGATTGAAAGCGGCATAACCGGCATCGGAACGATGGCTTTCTGCGGCTGCACCGGTCTGACCGACGTTACCATCCCGAACAGTGTGACCGCCATCGGCGAGGCTGCTTTCTTAGACTGCAGCGGCCTGACCGACATCACCATCCCGAACAGCGTGAGCAACATCTACAGTAGTGCTTTCAAGAACTGCACCGGCCTGACCGGCGTCACCATTCCGGACCGTGTGACCAGCATCGGCCATGATGCTTTCTTCGGCTGTACCGGCCTGATCAGCGTCACCATTCCGGACAGCGTGGTCAGCATCGGCTATAGTGCTTTCGAAGGCTGCACCGGCCTGACCAGCGTCACCATTCCGAACCATATGCTCCTCATCAGCAGCAGTACTTTCCGCGACTGCACCGATCTGACCGACGTCACCATCCCGAACAGCGTGACCACCATCAACAATAGTGCTTTCTTCGGCTGCACCGGCCTGACCAGCGTCACCATCCCGGGCAGCGTGACCCGCATCGACTACAGGGCTTTCACGGACTGCACCAGTCTGACCAGCGTCACCATCCGGAACCCGGACTGCGAGATCGGCGACGTCGGTTACGATGTGTTCAATGGCTGTGCCGCGGGCTTCACCCTCCGCGGCTACAGCGGCAGCACGGCGGAGGCCTACGCGGGCAATGCCAGGAACCCCTGCGGCTTTGCGCTGCTGGCCCCCGCGCCGGACTTCTTCCTGCCCGCCGCGCTGAAAACCATCGAGGCGGACGCCTTCCGGGGCGTCAAAGCCAAGGCGGCGGTCATCCCGAAGAGCATCCGGTCCATCCCCGGCAATCCCTTTGCGGACAGCGACGTGCGGTGTATCTACGGCTTCCCCGGCACCGCCGCAGAGACGCTGACCGAGAACAACCCGGAGTGGTTCGTCTACTTTGTCCCCCTGACGGACGCCTGGTACGCCCGGCTGACAAACTGATTCCTTTCACGGGCCGCCCACGCCTTCTGGGGCGGCCTTTTTTTACGGAGAGCATGGCTTTTCGGTTTTTCCTGTATACTCCGGTGATTATTTCTTGCATTGACATTATTTTACTGTTATAATTTGTAACATAATGCGTGACAGCATACCATTTCAGTAGGTACGATACCATGACCATCCGACATTCGGGCAAGGCGCTCTTTCGGCGTCTGCTCCCCGCGCTCCTCTGTCTTCTTCTGGGCCTTCTCCTGTGCGCTCTCCGGGCTCCCGCAGCCTGGGCGGACGGCAGTACCAGCGGCAGCACGGTTGGGGAGCTGCAGACTGCCATTGAAAGCGGCAAAACCAGCTTTACGCTGACCGGGAACATGAACATCAGCGACAGTGTTTTCTTAAACGGCATGCAGGGCGAGGGGCTTACGCTGATCGTTCCCGAGAACACAACGCTGGAGATCACCTCCGGCACCGTGGAGCTCTCCGGTCTGGAGCTCAGGGGCGGCACGCTGAATCTCCACGGCGGGGTTTTCCGCGTGAACAGGAGCTTTACATATACCGCGGGCTCCGTCCATGTCTACGGCTGCTGGAACCTCTTCCCGGCGGCGGATGTGCTCCGCTATGACTATGGAACAATCTTCTCCCATGAGCGCGTTGACGGTGACAACACCAAGCTGCTCTTTAATGTGACCACGGAAGAGGAATTTGCCGCTGCTGTCATAACTGTCAACAGTCTCGACAGCAACGTCTTTGTCGGCAATATCGCCGTGCAGTCGCCGCTCACGATGACAGGCCAACACACAATCACGCACGGCGCCGAGATCAATTTCAATGCCGGGCTTACCATGCAAAACGACTCTGCCATTGTCTACGATCGTGCCGGCGGCACTGTGTTTTTCAACAATCTCGGCGGAGAAAACGCGGCTGAGATCATCTCCGAGCTCCATGGCGATCTGTATCTCAACGGCATCAACGCCGGTCCGGGCTGCGTACTCAAGGTCGGAAGCAATGCCAACGTTAACGCCGGTCAGATGAATCTTGGCGGCAATGTGGAGCTCAGGGATAACTGCAGGCTCCGTATCAACAACAAACTCGAATACAATGACGGCCTGATTAAAAACTACGGTTGCTTCAATGTCTATCTTCCGGCAAACATCACGAGAATAGAGGGCGTGGAACTTTCGGACGTTATCAGCTTCCCGGAAGAAACGGGCGCATGCAATCTTCTCTTCAACGTCAACAATGACGCGGGTGTTGCCGCGGTGCTGGACTACGCGAAAGATGAAATGACCGAGCGCTTCGGCGCAGCGATGAATGTCTGCTACAATTGGGCGCCGACCGGCACGGTCAGCATCCCGGAGAGAACGCAAATCATCATCAGCGGCAATCGCGGCGGCAGTCTCAGTATCGGGGCGAACTGCGCGCTTGAATTGCCCGAGCGCGGCGATCTTGTTCTTGACCCCAATACGACCGCCACGATCAACGGCATGCTTGCCCGCGGCGGCATCATTGTCCAGCAGAGCGCGAAGCTTGAGGTGAACGGCGTTGCCGATTTCAACAAGCTCACGCTCAACGGCGGCACGGTAAATCTTTACAACAACTGCATCTTCCGCGTAAACGAAAAGCTCGAATACACCAGCGGCACGGCGGAGGTTCTGGGCAGATGCTTCAACCTCTTCCCCGCGGCGGACGTGCTGCCCGACAACACGGGCTTCCTCAGCTACGCGGACGACACGCTCAAAACCAATCTTCTCTTCCGGGCAAATAACGCCGGGCAGTTTGCCTCTGCCCTCGGCACCATCAACGAGCTTTCCGACCGCTTCATCGCCGACCTCCAGATCAACGGCAGATGTGACCTCGAAGGCGAAAACATCTTCAGGCGCAAGGCGGAGATCCGTGTCAACGCCGGGCAGGGCGGCTCCATTCACCTTGCGGAGGGCGCGCTGCTCGCCAACAACGACAACGGCGGCAATCTGTTTATCACGAATCCCGCGGGCGCCGAAAGCCCTGCCGCATCCGTATTCTACGGCGAACTGAACACCAACGGCCTCTCCCTTGACCCCGGCTGCGTGCTGAATGTGGGCGAAAACGGCTGGGTCAAGACGCACGACCGACTCAACATCCCCGCCGGGGCAAAGCTCTCACTCGACCGGGGACAGCTGCAGCTCATGGACAACAGCGCTGTCGTGGTCGAAGGTGAGCTCGAAAACAACGGTTTCATCAATATGCAGCACAGCAGCAGCGGCGCGCGTCTCATCATCGACGGCGGCACCTACTCCGGCGTCGGCCGCATCGGCGTACAGGATACCGAAGATCCCGAAAGCTACTTCTCCGGGCTGGATCTGTCGCCGTATGTCAGGATGACAGACACACGCGGAACGCAGTATATTCTGGTTGAGGCCGATCTTATCCTCCCGAACGATCTGACAGAGATCGGGGACAAGGCTTTCGCAGACGGCAGCTTTGACTCCGTCTACCTCTCCCCCAATGTAACCGGCATTGCGGATGACGCTTTCGCAGGTGTGGACGGGCTCACGATCTACGGTTTTCCCCGAACCGCGGCGCAGAGCTTTGCGGAGTATTGGGGATACACCTTCGTGCCGGTCGCCTGAACCGTCAAAAGGAAGCTCCCCGGAGCATATGCTCCGGGGAGCTTCTTTGCAGGGTGCTGCGCGCCTCACAGGCTCTGCCTGTCGGCGAGAGCGCGGTTTTTATAATAGGGATCGCCCGTGACCTCGCGCACGATCTTGATCTCGGGCGGCAGCTCATAGGGCTCGGCCCCGAAGACGAAGAGGATGGCATGCTCCCGGTCGTAGGGGTAGACGTCCAGCTCCATGCGGTGGCCGGCGTGGGCGAAGCGGAACTTGAGCTTGCGCACGCTCCTGAGACTGAGATCCGCCTCCATCAGGTAGGAGACATAGTCCTTCTCGGAGATGGGCCGCTCCGTCACCCAGCGGGTGCCGTCCTCCCCCACGCGCTTGGTGGTGTAGAAGAAGAGCTGATCGCCCAGGCAGGACTGCTGGCGGATGCGGCGCTCCAGCTCGGGATCGGAGGAGTAGAGGTAGGTCTGCATCATCTCGATGGGCAGGGCGCTGTACTTCCGGCTCAGCTCCTCACAGTCGGGCATGTTCACGAGGTACTTCTTCTTGCCCGGCTCCGGCGCGCTCTCGCCGATGACGCGGTAGATCTGCGCGACGGCGCGGTTGATTTTGTCCTCGAAATCCACGGAGTTGTCGATCACATAGAGGGCTTGGTGGTTCTTCCAGGCGCGCAGGGTGCGGTCATCCAGGGCGCGGGCGCCCTCGATATCCTCGTAGCGGGCGGCGTTGCCGTAGTTATAGGCGTACTCGGCCCCTTTGGCGCAGGTGACAAGATGCAGCACCGCGTCGTAGCCCTTGAGCAGATCCGCCTCCGTGCGGCCGAAGTGGGCCAGGGTCACCGCGAACTGCTCGTCCGAGATGTAGGCCTTGTCGTCCAGTACCGCGCGGTCATAGACGATGAGCACTTTTTCCTCCGGCACAGTCTCCGCCGCGCGCAGGGCAAGCCGCTCCTTGTGGAGCTGGTCCTCGATGACGAAGTATTGAAAATCCTCCATGGACATGCAGTTGGGGAAGGGGCCGATGCCGAAGCCGGAGATGAGCTCGGTCGCGGTCTCGGGGATGGTGATGACCCGCCAGCCGTCCTCACTTTTGAACTCCTTGAGGATGCGGCTGATCAACGTGGTCTTGCTGGCGGCGGGGCCGCCAGTCAATACGATTCTGACGATCTGCTTGGCCATGGGGTAGTCCCTCCTTTATCTTGCGGGCACGTAACTGCGCCGCCCGCTCGGCATTATTCTACCATCTTCCTTTTCCTTTTTCAACGGCAAAGCGGCCGCGGTTTCCGTTTTTTCCCGGTGCGGCGGATGGGGGGCGCCGCTTGCTTTCGGTGGGTCCGGACCGGAAAAAGCCCCATTATTTTCGATAAAAATTCCGCCAAGTGGGGAATAAATACCGGTTTTTCCTTTCAAAATATCGTATGGTCCCATGACAAGACTTGACGAAAAGCGATTTTAGATGTATTATCTATGCGTTATATTGTACCCTCTCGTAATTGATAAAAGAACGGAGGAACCCCTTATGCCCCTGATCCCAGAAGTAAAGTGTCGGCGCTGCGGCGCCACCTTTTCCTCCTTGCGCAGCCGCTGCCCCAACTGCAACACCCGCCGGGTCAGCCAGAGCAGCCGCACCCCCAGCCCGACGCCCGCCACCGTGAGAGGCACCGCCGCCTATGAGCGCGCCGAAACCAACACCAAGTGGCAGATTATCTTCGGACTGATCCTGGTCGCCGCCGTAGTTCTCGCGGTCATTGTAATGGTCACTACCAGCCTCGAGGGCGTCGATGTTCAGCAGAAGAAGACGACCATTACTCCCCCTGTGGTCACCGAGTATATCCCACCCATTGAAGAGCCGCCCACGCCGCCGCCCACGCCCACACCCACGGTCGAAGGGCTGCGCGTCATGTTCTTCACCACCGAGATCCAGACCGACTTCACCATCTGGGTGGACGATCCCATCGACCTGACCGTTCAGGTCATGCCGCTGACGCTCCAGGGACTGCGCGTCGACTGGAAATCCAGCAACACGGATATTCTCACCGTCGACAGGACGGACGAATACGCCGTGCATATCGAGTGCCACGACGACGGCAGCCTGCCCAAGTCCTGCAAGCTCACGCTCACCTGCGCGGGCTTTGAGAAGGAGCTGACGGTCTACTGCCGCCCGGCGAGATAACACGTCTCCGGAAAATCCCGATGCCATCCGCGGCATCGGGATTTTTCCGTTCTTCATGCCGCCTGTGTATTGTTAACCGGAATGTGAACTTTTGGTTGACATTATATCGCTGCCTGTGGTATCCTCTCGGGGAAAACATGTGGGAGGAATTCTCGATGAAAAACAAACTCACCACCCGCGATATCGCCTATATCGCCATGGGCGTTGCACTGATCGCCGTGTGCTCCTGGATCTCGGTGCCGATGACGGTGCCCTTCACAATGCAGACCTTCGCCGTGTGTCTGCTTGCGGCGCTGCTGGGTCTGCGCGGCGGTCTCTGGACCGTGTGCTGCTATATCCTGCTGGGCGCGGTGGGGGCGCCGGTGTTCTCCGGATTTCGCGGCGGCTTCGGCGTACTGCTGGGGACGACGGGCGGCTATATCGTGGGCTTCATCTTTACGGCGCTCATCGTGGGTCTCGCGGTGGAACGCCGGGGGCGGAAGCTCCCCGTGCTGCTTCTCGCCATGGCCCTCGGCGTGCTGGTATGCTATGCCTTCGGCACGGCCTGGTTCATGACGGTGTATGCCAAAAACAGCGGTCCCATCGGGGTCCTGACGGCGCTCGGCTGGTGCGTGTTCCCTTATCTGCTGCCGGACGCTGCCAAGATCGCCCTGGCCGCCGCGCTGACGGGGCGGCTCTGGCCGCTTCTGTATCGGGAGGGGCGGACGGAATGACGCGCGACGATGTTCTGAACGCGCTCTGGCAGCGGGCCGACGAATACGTCTCCGGCGAGGAGCTGGCCCGTTCCCTCTCTCTCAGCCGCACGGCGGTCTGGAAGGCCATCGGGCAGCTCCGGGAGGAGGGCTACGCGGTCGAGTCCCAGCCGAGGCTGGGCTATCGTCTGCTCTCCGGGAGCGATGTGCTCAGCGCCGAGGGGGTGCGGCGGCACCTCAGGCACCGGGAGCTGCGGCTGCAGGTATACAAGACCATCAGTTCCACCAACACGGTTTTGAAGTCCCTCGCGGCCGAGGGGGCGGAGAGCGGCCTTGTGCTCTTGAGCGAGGAGCAGACCGCCGGCCGCGGCCGCATGGGGCGCAGCTTCTATTCGCCCCCCGCGAGCGGCCTGTATCTGAGCCTGCTGCTGCGCCCCGCCATGCAGGCCTCCGACGCCACGCGCCTGACCGCCTGTGCCGCCGTCGCCGTGTGCGAGACGATCGAGGCGCTCTCCGGCAGACCCGCGCAGATCAAGTGGGTCAACGACGTGTTCATGGACGGGCGGAAGGTCTGCGGCATCCTCACCGAGGCCAGCATCGACTGCGAGACCGGGACCCTGCACTATGTGATCATCGGTATCGGCGTCAACACCCGCGCCCCGGCGGGCGATTTTCCGGAGGAGCTGCGGAACATAGCGGGCTCCGCCTTCGGGACGGCGGATCTGCCCGAGCTCCGGTGCAGGCTTGCCGCAGGCATCCTCGACCGGCTCACGGACTACGCCGCGGACCCGACAGCGCCCGCGATCTTCGCGGAATACAAAAAGCGCTCCCTGGTGCTGGGGCGGGACATCAACATCCTCGCCCCCGGGAGGGAGCCCGTCCCCGCCGCGGCCGTCGATCTTGCGGAGGACTTCGCGCTTCTGGCCCGGCTCCCGGACGGGAGCATGCGCCGCCTCTCCTCCGGCGAGGTAAGCGTGAAGCTGTAACGGAGTTATAGAAGGCCGCCGAAAAGCGAACGCCGCGATCGCTTTTCGGCGGCCCTTTTCTTGCTTTTTCCGCGGGGATATGATAACATCATGTCAAACAAAAACAAGGTTTTCGGAGAGAATTATGGACAAGATCGCCGTGCTGATCCCCTGCTATAACGAGGCGCCCACCATCGCGAAGGTGGTCGCCGATTTTCGCCGCGCCCTGCCCGGGGCTGTGGTCTACGTATACGACAACAATTCCACCGACCACACGGACGAGATTGCCCGCAGCGCCGGGGCCGTTGTGCGCTATGAGCGCATGCAGGGAAAGGGAAACGTGGTGCGCCGCATGTTCCAGGAGATCGACGCCCGGTGCTACGTGATGGCGGACGGGGACGACACCTATCCCGCGGAAATGGCCCCGGCGCTCGTGCGGCGCGTGCTGGAGGAAAAGGCCGACATGGTGGTGGGCGACAGGCTCTCCTCCACCTATTTCCAGGAGAACAAGCGGCCCTTCCACAATTTCGGCAACAGCCTTGTGCGCTGGGCCATCAACCGCATCTTCCGCAGCGACATCAAGGACGTGATGACAGGCTACCGCGCCTTCAGCTACCGCTTTGCCAAGTCCTTCCCCGTGGTCGGCGGCGGCTTTGAGCTGGAGACGGAGATGACCGCCCACGCCGTCATGATGAACATGGCCGTGGTGAACGAGCCGGTGGACTACCGGGATCGGCCCTCGGGCAGCGTCTCCAAGCTGAACACGCTGCAGGACGGGATGCGCGTCATCCGCACGGTGCTCCGGATGTTCCGCAGCTACAGGCCTATGCGCTTTTTCGCGATCCTCGCGCTGCTGCTGGTGCTGCTGGACGCCGCCATCTTTATCCCGGCCGTGCTCATCCCCTATCACCAGACCGGTCTCGTCGAGCGCTTCCCCACACTCATCGTGTGCGGCTTTGTGGCCATTGCCGCCATCTTCGCCTTCTTCAACGGCATGCTCCTCGACACCATCATGCGCAAGGAGCGGCGGGAATTTGAGTTTCGCCTGATCCAGGTCGCCGCCATGCAGCGGGAGGCGTCCGCCTGTGAGGAGACACGATGAAAGAAACATCGGGATCCATCAGGAAAACCCTCGCATCCGCGCTGGGCGCGTATGCGGCGCTGCTGTCCCTGCGGGTCGTGTGCGAGATCGCGGAGGGCCTTGAGACGGGGAATCTGCTGACCGATACCGTGAGCCGCTTTTCCAACTCCTTTACCCACGACGGCCTTGCGGATCTGATCCTCTTCGGCGCGCTCTTCCTGCTGCTGCGGAAAACGGCCGGGCGGGAGGCGCGGCCCGACGGGCGCACCCTCGCGCTTGCGGTCTTTCTCGCGGCCCTGTCCCTTGTCGGCATGTGCTGCCGCGAGATGGGAAAGCTCGCCTTTCTCTATGCAGACAGCTATCAGCTCTGCCTGAGTCTCCTGTGCCTCCTCGGGCGCACGCTGCTCTTCTATCCGCTGCTGCGCCTGGGTGAAGCCGCGATGGACCGGCCCTTTTCCGCGGGCTCCCGTCAGCTCCGCCGCCCGGTCCTGATTGGGACGCTCGTCATTTTTCTCTGCTGGCTGCCGTGGCTTCTGTGCAACTACCCCGCCTCCTTCTGCCCGGACGCCACCCATCAGCTCAGCCAGTGGGCGGGGTTCACGCCCTGGACGGCGCATCATCCGCCGCTTTCCACCCTGCTGATGGGGTTGTGCTGCTCCCTCGGCCGGGCGGTCGGCAGCGTCAATTTCGGCTGCTTTCTCTATGTGCTGCTCCAGTCCGTCTGCGGCGCCCTCGTGTTCTCTTACAGCATCGGGCTCCTGTATCGGGAGGGGCTGCCCTTCCGGCTCTGGCTTCTGATGCTGCTCTTCTTCGCGGCCACGCCCTTCTGGGGCTCCTTTGCCCAGTGGTTTGAGAAGGATCTGGTCTATGCCGAATGCTTCACGCTGACGCTTTCGCTGGCGCTGCCCGTGCTGCGGGATCGCCGCTGCTCCGCGGGAGCTGCGCTCCGACTCGGGGGCGCGGCGTTTCTCTCGCTGCTGCTGCGCAAGACCGGCCTCTATGAGCTCTGCCCCGCCCTTCTGCTTCTGGCTCTCACGCTCCGGGGACGCGACCGGCGCAATCTGCTGGCCGCAGTCTGTGCGGTGGTGCTGCTCGCCGTCGGCACGGAACGGGCGCTCTACCCCGCGCTGGGGATCGAGGCGGGCTCCGCCCGGGAGGCGCTCAGCATCCCTTTCCAGCAGACCGCGCGCTATGTCTGCACCTACCCGGACGAGGTCACGGAGGAGGAGCGCCTGGCCATCGACGCAGTGCTCGACTATGAGAAGCTCGGCGCATACAACCCCATCATCTCCGATCCCGTCAAGGCCACCTATCGGGAGGACGCCTCCGCCCTCGGGCCCTATTTCGCCGTATGGCTCCGGATGCTGTTCAAGCATCCCCTGTGCTATTTTGAGGCGGGCTTCATGAACAGCTACGGGTATTACACCACCGACTATGTGGCTCTCGACGCCTATCTTTTGACGCAGTATGACCCGCTGCTCGGCGAAATGGGGATCCACCGCGTCTTCGGCGATTTCCCGACCCGGTTTTTCGATTCCCTGCGCCAGTGCATGATCGAGTTCCCGGCGATACAGCTTCTGTGCACCGCGGGACTCTACACCTGGGTCCTGCTCTTCTGTCTGCTGCGTCTCGGCAAATGCGGAAAGCGGGCCGAAATGCTCCTGCTGCTCCCGTCTTTTATGAACGTGCTGGTGTGCATCGCCTCCCCGCTGACGGGCTCCACCCGTTACGCCCTGCCGATGATCGCGGTGACGCCGATGCTCCTCGGCTGGACGCTGCTGCAGACGAGAAGGACACGCTGACAAAACAGAAAAAAACGTTCCCGGAATTCTCCGGGAACGTTTTTTTGTGATCGGGAAACGAGCCCGTTTTATACCGAATGTCATAAGAAGTAGACACAGTCTGCTTCTTATAGCGCCGCACGGCGCGTTGACAATCGTATAAGACGTCAGCTGCGTCAGCAACTGTATGCCGTCTCAGCGGCATCTTTTCCATGAAAAGTGTCTGCTTTCATGGAAAAACAGGATTATTTGCCGAAGAGTGTGATGATGTGTCTCGGGCAGACCTCGGCGCACTTGCCGCAGCCGATGCACTTGTCGGTGTCCACCTGGGCCAGAAATTCCGTGACCTTGATGGCCTCCGCCGGGCATTCGCGCTGACACTTCATGCAGCCGATGCAGCCGACCGAGCAGAACTTCATGACCGCCGCGCCCTTGTCCTTGCTGCGGCAGGCGGGCATGATGCGCTGACTCTCGGGGATGAGCTTCACGATGCTCTTGGGGCAGGTGTCCACGCAGGCGCCGCAGCCGACGCACTTGGAGCGGTC
>CAMHEN010000067.1 GCA_946184165.1 uncultured Clostridia bacterium
GGCGGTTGACGCAGAAGTCCACGTCGATATCCGGCATGGAGACGCGCTCGGGGTTCAGGAAGCGTTCGAAGAAGAGGCTGTACTGGATGGGGTCCACGTCCGTGATGTGCAGGCAGTAGCTGACCACGCTGCCCGCGGCGCTGCCGCGGCCCGGGCCCACGGGGATGCCGTTTCGCTTTGCGTAGCCGATGAAGTCCGAGACGATAAGGAAGTAGTCCACAAAGCCCATGCGGTGGATCATGTCGAGCTCGTAGTCGAGCTGCTTGTGGATCTCAGGCCTCGCGGGATAGCGCTCGGCAAAGCCCTTTTCACAGAGCTTTTGGAGATAGGCCCAGCTGTCCGTCTCCCCCGCCGGGAGCTTGAAGCGCGGCAGCTTGTAGTTGCCGAACTCAAAATGGAAGTCGCAGAGGTCCGCGATCTTCTGGGTGTTGTCGGCGGCCTCGGAGAGATCCGGAAAGAGGGCGCGCATCTCCTGCTCGCTCTTGAGGTAGAACTCCTGGGTCTCAAAGCGCATGCGGTTGGGTTCGTCCACGGTCTTGCCCGTCTGGATGCACATGAGCACGTCCTGGTAGTAGGCGTCGTCCTTCTCGATATAGTGGGCGTCGTTCGTGAGGGCGAGGGGGATGCCCGTCTCCTTCGAGAGTCGGATGAGGCCCTGGGCCGCCCGCTCCTCATCGGCGATGCCGTGGTTCTGGATCTCGAGGAAGAAATGCTCCGGCCCGAAGAGATCCCGGAGCTCGAGGGCCTTGGCCTTTGCCCCCTCGTAATCGCCGCGGATGAGCATCTGGGGGATCGCCCCGGCGAGGCAGCCGGAGAGGCAGACGAGGCCCTCCGCGTGTTCGTGCAAAAGCGGCCAGTCGATGCGGGGCTTGATATAGAAGCCCTCCGTGAAGGCGGAGGACACCATATAGCAGAGGTTGCGGTAGCCCTGCTCGTTGCGGCAGAGGAGAATGAGGTGGGAGTATTCGTTGTCCACGCCGTGGACCCTGTCCGTGCGGCTGTGGGGGGCGACGTACACCTCGCACCCGATGATGGGCTTCACGCCCGCCGCCTCGCACGCCTTATAGAAGGCCACCGCGCCGTACATGACCCCGTGATCCGTGAGGGCCACGGCGGTCTGCCCCAGCTCCTTTATACGCGCCGGGAGCCTGTCCGTCCGGCACGCGCCGTCGAGCAGGCTGTATTCACTGTGCACATGCAGGTGTACAAAGGCCATGGTCGTGTCCCCTTTTCCAGAACGCACGATTCTGTTGACAAGTATTGCCGCAGAATGTAGAATGATAATGCTCTTCGGAGCAGGCGTTGCCACGCGAAAAAAGGCGGTTCCGTTACACCACCCGGAAGGGAGGTGCTGCTATGCCGATTACATTGACGTTTCACATCTTCGGATGCACGATAACGATCACCGTAAAAAGCAGAAACCGCCACTCTGGCCAGTGACGGTTTCTTAGTGATAAGATAACGTAAATGGACGGAGCCGCTGTTTGGCAACGCCTTTTTGCGTTTTAATTATATCCCGCACCGGAGCTTATGTCAAGAGAAACCGGCTTATTCCTCCGGCCTGAAGCTCAGGATCTTTTTCAGCCGGTGGCTCAGGCAGCTCTTGCTCACCGCCGGGACGCTGAGCTGGGCGAGATCCGCAAGGCTCGCCTCCGGGTTCGTGACGCGCAGGAGCGCCGCGTCCTTCAGGGGCTCCGGCAGCACGTCCAGACTTCCGTAGTCCCGGACGATGCGCCGGATGGCGGCGAGCTGCTCCTGCGCGGCGGCGACGGTTTTGTCCGTGTTCGCGCTGTCGCAGTTGATCTGCCGGGTGACGGTGTTGCGCATCTCCTTTTCGACCTTGGCGGTCATGATGCTCATGGCGGTCGTCGGCGCGCCGACGGCGGTGAAGAAGTCCGCGATGGCGTCGGCCTGCTTAAAATACAGGAGGGCGTTTCCCGCCCGCCGGGTCTCCCGCGGGGAGAAGCCCATGTCCAGCAGGAGGGTATAGACCTCGCGGCTCACGCTGTGGTGGGCGGTGGCGAGCTCGAGATGGTAGCGCTTCTCGGGATCGGTGACGCTGCCCCCCGCGAGAAAGGCCCCGCGGATGAAGGCCGCGCGGCAGCGCTCCTCCTCTAAGACGCCGAAGTTCACGTGGTGGGAGACGGTGGCGCCGATCTCCAGATCGAAGGTGTCGAAGATCTGGCGGAGCTTTTCTTCTTCCCGGATGACAAAGCTCTGCTTGCCCGCGCTCCCCTCGGGCGGGAGCTGATCGAAGGTCAGGGAGAAGGCGCGGCGAAAGAGCCGCGGCAGCCGGTTTGCGAAGTCCGGGCTTGCGGTGATGACGCGGATCTCCTTCGGTGTAAAGCTGTGGCAGTAGAGCAGCACGCCGTAACATTCGGCGGCGGCTGCCTCTTTGGAATCGAGCCGGTCGCGGCAGAGCTCGCGCTTGGCGTCGGCGGAAAATGACATGGCTCTCTCACCCTCACTTGTCGATGTCGCGGTTGTAGTTTACGGCGCTGAAGCCCCGTGCCTTGAGATACTCCGTCAGCGCCGCGGCGATAGCGACGCTGCGGTGGCGCCCGCCGGTGCAGCCCACGGCGATCACGAGGCTGAGCTTCCCCTCCTCCACATACAGGGGCAGCAGGAAAGAGAGCATGTCCTCCGCCTTTTCCATGAAGGCGCGCGCCTCGCTGCTGTCGAAGACATACTGGGCGACGGGCCGGTCAAGCCCCGTGAGGGGGCGCAGCTCCTCCAGATAGTAGGGGTTCGGGAGAAAGCGCACATCGAAGACGAGGTCCGCGTCCAGCGGCAGTCCGTGCTTAAAGCCGAAGGCCTCCACCGTAACCTCGAGGCTGCGCTTTGCGCCGGAGGGCGCGATGAGCTCAAAGAGCTTCGCCTGGAGCTGGCCCAGGGTCAGGGCGGAGCTGTTGACGATGAAATCCGCCCGCTCCCGGATCGGGGCCAGAAGGTCGATCTCCCGGTAGACGGCCGCCTCGATGCTGCCGCCGCGCTTACAAAGCGGGTGAGGCCGCCGCGATTCCTTGTAGCGGCGCACGATGGTGGGCACGTCCGCGTCCATGTAGAGGATGCGGCACTCGCAGTTCATCTCCTTGAGCTGGTCGAGCGTCTTCAAAAGCTCGTCAAAGCCCTTTTCGGCGCGCACATCCGTCACCAGGGCGACCTTCTCATAGCGGCCGCCGGTCGCGATGCAGAGTTCCGCAAAGCGCGGGATCAGGGCCACCGGCAGGTTATCCACGCAGTAATAATCCAGGTCCTCCAGCACGTTCGCCGCGCGGCTCTTCCCCGCGCCGGAGAGACCTGTCACGATCAGGAAATCCATATCGATACCTCTGTTTCTGTAGGGGGCGGCCTCCGGACGCCCCGTGTCAGTCATCATACAACGGGCGGTCGAGGACGCCCGCCCCTACTCTTCCTCCGCTCCCGCGCCCCAGACGCGGTGCAGGGGGACCTGGGGGCCGTGGTCTTCGAGCTTGTAGTCCGGCGGGAGAAGGATCATCTCCGGCTCCAGGACGATCTTGCTGTGCTCGTAGACGGTTTTTCTCACGTGCATCATGAGATCGTGCACATCGTGAGAGCTGGCGCCGCCGATATTCACCACGAAGCCGGCGTGCTTCTCCGAGACCTGCGCCCCGCCCACGGTATAGCCCTTGAGGCCCGCCTCGTCGATAAGGGCCGCGGCATAGGCCCCCTCCGGCCGTTTGAAGGCACTGCCCGCCGAGGGCAGATCCAGGGGCTGCTTCTCCCGGCGTCTGGTATTGTAGTCCCGCATCCGCTCGGCGATGGCCTCCGGGTCCCCCTTCTCGAGGCGGAACACCGCGCTCAGGATCACGCAGCCCGGCATTTTCTGAAAGAAGCTCCTGCGGTATGCAAAGGCGCACTGCTCGTTTGTGAGCTCGTACATGGCCTGCTCCGGCAGGAAGTGAATGACCACGCTCTCGACCGCGTCCTTGAGTTCCCCGCCGTAGGCCCCGGCGTTCATCACAAGGCCGCCGCCCACGCTGCCCGGGATGCCGGAGGCAAACTCCAGCCCCGTGAGCCCGTTCTGTTGGGCAAAGCTCGCAAGTCTTGAAAGGGAGACTCCCGCCTCGGCGTAGATGGCGCCGTCCGGCAGGAGGAACATGTTGGTGAGCTTCTCGGTGGAGAGGATGAAGAGATCCTTCAGCCCCTCGTCCGGGAAGAGGATGTTGGTGCCGTTGCCGAGGATATAGGGAGCGAGCTCCCGCTTTTTCAGTAGATAGCAGAGCTTCGTGAGCCCCGTCACATCCTGCGGCGCGGCGAGCGCCCGCACGGGCCCGCCGATCCGGAAGGAGCAGTGGGCCGCCATGGGCTCGTTCTCATGGAGCTCCAGCCCCGGCATGGCGCTCTTGATCTCCGCAATGGCCTTTTCCAGATTTTCCATAAACGATCTCCTGCTTCTTGTTCTTTGCCTCAAATAATCGAATTCGTTTTTGCTGCAGCTTTGCCGCAGCAAAAACTCCCTAAGGCGAGCTTTGCGAGCCCTCGCATCGATCAAACGCGGCGTGTCACACCCGCTGCGTGCGATAAATGCGAGTCCTCATTTGAGAACATTGTTCTCATACTAGAACCTCATAAAAACCTTTAATTTCTTAAAGGTTTTTATAGCACCGTAAGGTGCGTAGAGGTTCTGTATGAGACGCATTTTCAGCGCCTTTGCGCTGAAAATGCCGCGGGAACCGCGGCTTATCTGATTAAATCTTTTAATCAGATAATAGTATCAAATGATTATAATAGTCCCGCGTCGATGGCCATGTCGTGCTCCATGGCGAGAGCCTCGGCCGCATTGTAGCCCATCTTCTTCTGGCGGTTGTTCATGGCGGCAAGCTCCATGATGACGGCGAGGTTCCGGCCGGGCCGCACGGGGATGGTCACCTTCGGCAGCTCCACGCCCACGAAGCTCGCCGTCTCGCTGGTGAGCCCCAGGCGGTCGTAGGCCTTGTCGTTGTTCCAGAGCTCCATCTGCACCACGAGATCCACATTGCTCTGGGGCTTGACGGCGCCCATGCCGAAGAGGTGGCGCACGTTCACGACGCCGATGCCGCGCAGCTCCATGTAGTAGCGGATCAGCTCCGGCGCGGAGCCGATGAGAGAGTGGCGGCTCACCCTTCTGATCTCCACCGCGTCGTCCGCGATGAGGCGGTGGCCGCGCTTGATGAGCTCCAGCGCCGTCTCGCTTTTGCCGATGCCGCTGTCGCCCATGAGCAGGACACCCTCGCCGTAGATCTCCACCAGCACGCCGTGCACGGTCACGCGCGGAGCCAGGTATTTCTGCAGGGAGTGGATGAGGTCCGCCTGAAATTCCGAGGTATCCTCGTCCGTGATGAAGACGTCGCGGTCAAAGCGTTTAGCCATCTCGATGCACTCCGGGAATTCCTGCACGCCGTGGCAGAACACGAGCGCCGCGATGTCGTGCTGCATGAAGCGCTCAAAGGTGGCGCGGCGCTCCTCCTCCGGCAGGCTGTCGAGATAGGTGCTCTCCACGCGGCCGATGAGCTGGATGCGCCGGGGGTCAAAATAATCGTAAAAGCCCGCAAGCTGCAGGGCAGGACGGTTCACATCCGAGGTGGTCACCATCTTGGTCTCGTAATTGGAGGAGAGGTGCAGCGGCGTGATGTTGCCGTGATCCTCCATGATTTTTTTCAGACTGACAGAGTACTTGCTCAGCATATCGCGTCCTCCTGTATGTTGTATGCTTCTTATATTACCCACTTTCACGCTTTTTGGCAAGTTCTTTTCCACACATCCGGGCGTTGTCAGGGTAAAAAACTTTTTTGCCCGCAACCGTAAAATTTCCCTTGCATTTAGTCGGAGCTTCTGGTATTATAAATAAGCTGTCCGCCGGGCAGCCAACACATGCAAGGAGGTGCTTCTCCATGGCGAAGTGCGAATTCTGCGACAAGGGCGTTACCTTCGGTATCAAGGTCAGCCACTCTCACAGACGGTCCAACCGTACCTGGAAGCCCAATGTGAAGCGCGTCAAGGCCATCGTCGACGGCTCTCCCAAGCACGTCTACGTCTGCACCCGCTGCCTGCGCAGCGGCAAGGTCACCCGCGCTGTGTAATTGAATCAAATTACCCGAACGAGCCTGTCCTGTCTGGACGGGCTCTTTTCGGTTTTATGGGGATAACTTGCCTCCCTCCGGGGGAAAAAGAATGCGCGGCATTCGCCGCGCATTCCGTTTTATTTCGATCAGTACGCCACGCCCCAGAAGATCATGTGCTTTGCGGGCTTGCCGCAGCAGGCGCAGACCTCGTCCAGCTTCTCCTGCTTGAAGGGGATGCAGCGGGAGGACATGCCCGCCTGCTCCTTCATCTTGAGCTCGCACTCCACGTCGCCGCACCACATGGTCTTGATGAAGCCGCCGTTCTTCTCCTGCAGCTCTTTGGCCTCCTCGATGGAATGGGCGGCATAGATATGCTCGTCCAGGTTCTTTTTGGCCTTGTCAAAGAGCCCCTGCTGCACCGCATCCAGAAGCGCGGGGACCTTTTCCGCAAGCTCCCCGATGGCGACGGTGGTCTTCTCGCCGTTGTCGCGGCGGACCGCGACGCAGACGCCGTTTTCGATATCCTTGGGGCCGAGCTCCACGCGCAGGGGCACGCCCTTCATCTCATACTGGGCGCACTTCCAGCCGAGGCTGTTGTCGCTGTCGTCCAGCGTGACGCGGATGTTTGCCGCCTTGAGCGCGTCAAAGAGCTCGTTCGCCTTCTCGAGGACGCCGGGCTTGTGCTGGGCGACAGGGACCACGACCACCTGGATCGGCGCCACCTGCGGGGGCAGGACGAGACCGTTGTTGTCGCCGTGGGCCATGATGACTGCGCCGATCATGCGGGTGGTGGAGCCCCAGGAGGTCTGGAACGGGTACTGGAGCTTGTTGTCGCGGCCAGTGAAGGTCACGTCGTAGGCGCGGGAGAACTTGTCCCCGAAGTAGTGGGAGGTCGCACCCTGGAGGGCCTTGCGGTCCTTCATCATGCACTCGACGGTGTAGGTCGCCTCGGCGCCGGCAAACTTCTCCTTGTCGGTCTTTCTGCCGCGCACCACGGGGATGGCGAGGACCTTTTCAAAGAAGTCGGCATAGCAGTTGAGCTGCTGCTCGGTCTCCGCCTGGGCTTCCTCCGCTGTCTCATGGATGGTGTGGCCCTCCTGCCACCAGAACTCGCGCGAGCGCAGGAAGGGGCGGGTGGTCTTCTCCCAGCGGATGACGGAGCACCACTGGTTGTAGAGCATGGGCAGCTCCCTGTAGGAGTGCAGCACGCGGGACCAGTGATCGCAGAACATGGTCTCGGACGTGGGACGGAAGGCCAGGCGCTCCTCCAGCTGCTCGCTGCCGCCCATGGTGACCCAGGCCACCTCGGGCGCGAAGCCGTTGACGAGCTCGCCCTCCTTCTTCAGAAGGCTCTCCGGGATAAGGACCGGCATCGCCACGTTGACGTGGCCCGTCTTTTTAAATTCCCCGTCCATGATGCGCTGCATGTTCTCCCAGATGGCATAGCCATAGGGGCGCAGGATGGTAAAGCCCTTGACCGAGGCATACTCCACCAGCTCCGCCTTGCGGCAGATATCGGTATACCACTGGGCAAAGTCGACCTCCATATCGGTGATCTGTTCGACTCTCTTGTCTTTCGCCATAACTTTCCCTCTCCATCGCCGGGGCCCCTGCCCCGCCGTAATATTTTGAAATTGCAATTGATTATTCTATAGTTCTCCGCGCCCCTTGTCAAGCCTTTTCCGCCGCCAAATATCTCAAGCGCGAAGAAGCTCGAAAATTTTTGTAGCTTTTTTGTAATATTTGTCTTGACCAATCGAGCGCGAACAGGTATAATCACAGTAAATCCCCATGCGATTCCCCATGCGATCGAATTGTGCTCCGGGCGGAAAACAGCGGCCATGGGGTATTTCCGCGCCGGAACCGGACGCCTCATACAGGCGGCGGATCGGCGCGACGCTGCGAAAGCGCCGCATATTCGCGGTCCCGCAGAAACAACGGAGGTGACTCCCCATTAACAAGCAGAAATTTCTTGCAGAGCTCGGCCGGCTTCTGACCTTCATGTACGAGGAAGACAGGGCACGCGCGCTGGATCTGTACGGCGATATTTTCGATGAGGCGGACAACGATACGGCCGTACTGCAGCTTCTGGTATCCCCGACACGCCAGGCCGTCAATCTGGCCCGCGCCTATGACGCGAAAGAGCGCAGCGGTCAGGCCGCGGGCACGCCCGCCTACCTCGGCGTGATCGAGGAGCTGCGCAGTCAGGCCGGGTCTCTGTTCCCTGCCGCCCCCAAGGTCGACAACAGCCAGATCTCCCTTTTCAGCGAGCCGGAGCACAATGAGAATGTCTTTGACAGCTTCGGCTTCGACCTCCCCGCCGAGGACGCGGCGGAGGAGCCGGCGGAGGAACCGGGCGAAGAGCTGGGCGAAGAGCTGCCCGACGGGCTGAGCCGTTTCCCCGACGAGGACAGCGAGGAGGACGCCGTGCTCCCGCCGCCCGTGCCTGTGCTCCCGACCGAGGAGTCTGAGGAGAAGACGCCCGAACAGGAGTTGGATGAGTTTGCAGACTCCATCGCAGCCTTCCTCTCCGATTTCTCGATCCCCGCCGACGGCAGCGAGGAGAAGAGCGCACAGGAGGCGCCGGCCGCGGACGCTCCCGCGGCGCAGGAGCCCGTGCAGCGCATCGTTGAGCCCGATCTTCCCGCGAAAGCACCGAACGCCGCGCAGGAGATCCCCGCCCGGCCGAACGTGCCCGAGATAAAGGAGATGCGGCCTGTTGTGGGTCTTCTCATCCTCTTTATCATTCTGGCGATCCCCGTGGGACTGCTGGGCATCGGCCTTCTGCTGATGCTGGCCCTGCTGTCTCTGGGGCTTGCGGCGTGCACGCTTGCCGCTGGTTTTTACGGACTTGTGACCGCGTTCACCTCCTTCGGCGTGTTTGCGGACATCCTGCTGGTCTTCGGCCTGGCGCTCGCCGCGGCGGCCGTCGGCCTGCTCCTGTTCTGGCTTTTCGTGTGGCTGGTGTTCGGCGTGATCCCCGATCTTGTGCGCGGTCTGTGCCGCCTGGCCCGGAAGCTCTGCTATAAGGAGGTAACGCTGTGAAAAAAGTCTGGAGAGTCATTCTCGTCATTGTCGTCATCTGCGTCGCCGTCGGGGCGGTCAGCGCCGGCGTCGGCGTTCTCACCGGGGCCGACTTTGCGCGGATCGGCTCAGTGTTTCAGGAGCGTATCGCCGAGCAGTACAACGTGGACCTGAACGCCTTTATCCACGAGTGGATTCCCGAGGCCGCAGACGTCCTCACGGAGCCGCTGCGGTAAAGTGCCAACCATGTATGCAGGACTGCAGGGGTCGATCCCCAGATCGGCCCCTGCGGCTTTTTATATCCATGTCCTCCCGGCAAGTGAAAAGGGCTTGCTTTTTTCCGATGGATTCAGTACAATCATGCTGCGCCGTTCCGGCCTTCTCAGAACCGGGCGCGCGATCGACTTGACTTTCAGATCGGGAGGAATGATCCATGAATATGCATGAGGAGCTCACCCTGCACGACTGCCCCTACTGCGGAGGCGCGGGACTGCTGGAGGAGGAGCAGGGCTGGTGCTGGTATGTGATGTGTGTGGACTGCGGCGCGCAGACCGCACAGATCGAATTCAAAGCGCCGGAGGAGCGCGCGGAGGCGGCCCGCACGGCGGCCAGTCTCTGGAACTTCGGCAAGATCATGCGCAGCGGCATCGGCGACTGAGACATCGTCGTTTCATAATATGCCCGCGGCGGCAGCACGGCATATGCATGCAATACTGTAGGGGCCGACGTCCTCGGCGGCCCGCGCGGTGGAACCGGCGTTTTTGCTCTGCGCCCGAGCGAATCCGTAAAACCGGCTTCATACCGAAGGGCGGATGATATCCGCCCCTATGGCGGGAACCGGCGTTTCCCGTTTATATGCACCTTTCCGATATGGCATCGCTGCGGGCCGCCGAGGGCGTCGGCCCCTGCGGTCGCGAGTTCGACGTTCATGCGTAAACCATGGCAGAGATTGAAGTTTTCATTGAAAAAAGAGAGAAGCTGTGCTAAGATACTTTGTCGAAAATATATCAGTCCTTTGGCAGCGCATTAGATAAAGGAAGGGCCCCTGAAGATGATCGGTTTTTATGACTATACGGTTATTCTGACGTATTTCTCGCTCCTGTCCGCGACAACGGGAATCGTCGTATCCCTGTCCGGCAGCGGACATCCCTACTACGGCTGCCTGTTTCTGCTGTTCTGCGGGCTGTGTGACGCCTTTGACGGGAAGGTCGCCCGCACCAAAAAGGGCCGTACCAAAATGGAAATGAACTTCGGCATCCAGATCGACTCGCTGTCGGACCTGGTGGCCTTCGGGGTGCTCCCCGCCTGCATCGGCGCGGCGCTCATCCGGGTATCCCCCTATCTCACGCGGGTCCTGTCGGGGATCCCCGTGCGCTGGGAGATCGCCTCCGGCAAGTTCCTGCTGCACGCCTGTCTCGTCCTCTACGTGCTCGCGGCGATGATCCGCCTCGCCTACTACAACGTCACCGAGGAGGAGCGCCAGGAGAAAGAGGACGGCACGCGCAAGTCCTATCTCGGCCTGCCTGTCACCTCGGCGGCGCTGATCTTCCCCTTTGTGCTGCTGCTGCAATACCTCACGAAGACGGACATCACCCTCGCCTACCTCGCGGTCAGCATCCTGACGGGCGTTCTCTTTATCAGTCCCTTCCGCGTGGCGAAGCCCGGCCTGCGCGGCATCCTCATCATGGTGGGCGTCGGCGCGCTGGAGTTCTTCCTCCTGCTGCTGTGGAAGGTCATCCTGCGATGAGCCGCGCCGGGATCGCACCGGAGCCGGAGGGGCGCGCGCTCCGTTTCCTGTACGGATGCCCCGCGGGGCGCGCAGTGCTGAAGCTCGCCGCCTCCCGCCCGGTGTCACAGCTTGCGGGCAGGTTTATGGACTCCCCGCTCTCCAGGCCGCTCATCGGCCCCTTTATCCGGAAAAGCGGGATCGACATGTCAGACTATCTTCCCCTCCCCTATGCCTGCTTCAACGACTTTTTCTGCCGCCCCATCCGCCGGGCACTGCGGCCTGTGCCCTCGGAGGAGCAGGTCTTCATGGCCCCCTGCGACGGACTTTTGAGCGCGTACCGCATCACGGACGGGCTGGTCCTGCCCATCAAGCAGAGCCGGTACACGGTGGAGGAACTCCTGGGCGGCGACACGGGCGCTGAGGCGTTCCGGGACGGGATCTGTCTCGTCTTCCGCCTCTGTGTAAACCACTACCACCGCTACGCCTATTTGGACGGCGGCACGGTCATCCGAAAGCGCTTCCTGCCGGGCGAGCTGCACACGGTGCGGCCCATCGCGCTCGCTGCGCTGCCGGTGTTCACGCGAAACTGCCGGGAGTATACGCTGATGGAGACGGCGCACTTCGGACATGTGGCGCAGATCGAGATCGGCGCCATGCTGGTCGGAAAGATCCGCAACCACAAGGGCCCCGGAATGTCGTTTCGCCGGGGCGAGGAGAAGGGCCGCTTCCTCTACGGCGGGAGCACGGTGGTGCTGCTTCTGGAGAAGGGACGCGCGGCGCTCGACGGTGAGCTCTTTGAAAACACGGCTCTCGGTCTCGAGACGCCGGTGCGGCTCGGAGAGGCGCTGGGGCGCGCGCCCGGATCATAAACGAACCCCGCGGACGATCGTCCGCGGGGTCGTTTTTTCGGTTTTTTCGGTATCATACTAGAACCTCATAAAAACCTTTAATT
>CAMHEN010000068.1 GCA_946184165.1 uncultured Clostridia bacterium
CCGCAAGACAGGGTTTGGGATAAAGATATGAGCCGCGGCCCTTCAGATGAGGGGCCAATTGGATAAGCTGTGCCTGTATAGTAGCACGCCTGCGCCCGCTTGTAAAGAGCGAGAAAAGTCGCAGATGCACTGCTTTTGTCGAAGGCATAAAATTTTGTTTTCAAATGCATACTCCGCCTCCCACGGGGAACAATAGGCAGGAATCCAAGGGAGCCATGTTTCCCGAAAAGAGAGGAGCGTATCGCATATGCTTATGGACCGGATCGCGCTTGCGCTGACCATTATCGGCGGCATCAACTGGGGCAGCATCGGCCTGTTTCGTTTTGATCTCGTGGCCTGGCTCTTCGGCGGGCAGACGGCCACCGTCAGCAGAGTGATCTACACGCTGGTGGGTCTGTCGGCCCTTTGGTGTGTGAGTCTGCTGTTTCGCAGCGACGCCATCGTGGACGACGAGATGTAAAAAAGGCGCGGGGAACGGGGCGTTTCTGTTCCGCTCCCCGTCGGGCCGGGCGCTTACATAAACCGGTACGCAGAATACCCCAGCGCCCCGAGCTCCAGGAGCGCGAGGCCCCAGAAGCCCAGTACGAAATACCAGTGCCTTGTCTTGTGCCGGAAGGCGTACATGCCGAGCAGGCCGCCCGGTGCGCCGAGGAGCAGGGCCAGGAGAAAGAGCGTCCGCTCCGGCACCCGGCGGGCGCCCCTTTTGGCGAGGCGCTTGTCCGTCCCCATCAGCAGGAAGAGCACAAAGCTCATGGCAGCGCCAAAGAGCGCCGCCCCAAGGATGAGCTTATTCATGGATCTCGAGCGGAAGGCCATCCGGATCGCGGAAAAATGTCATCTTCTCCCCTGTGAACGTATCTCTGCGGATCGGCTCGCACGGGATACCCTTTGCCTCCAGCTCTGCGGCCGCCGCGTCGACCGAAGGGACCCGGAAAGCCAGGTGGCGCAGACCATAGGCCTCCGGAGACAGACGGAGCGGATGGTCCTTCATGATAAAAAGCTCCAGTTCCGTCGTTTCGTTGAGCTGCAGATCGATCTTCCAGTCATCCCGCTCGGGGCGGTAATTGGAACGAATGATCGGGAAGCCCAGCTTTTCATGGTAGAATTCCAAGGCTCTGTCCTTATCGGAGCAGAGTATTGCTATGTGGTGGATGCAGTTCATTTTTTCTCCATCTTTCCCGTCCTGCAGCAAAGCATGCAGGAACAATATACCTTTTTTTCAAGACGGCTTTGCCTGCGCCGGTATTTCTCTTGCGGCGTGTTATTCGGCGAGCGGCCCGAAATACCAGCCGGAGACGCCGTTGTGCTTGACAAAATACCCGCGGGAGCACTCCTCCACGACGCCGACCGTGTCCCCCTTTTTCAGGGGCAGCACATAGTCCGTGCAGTCGTTGCAGTCGGTAAGCTCTCCCTCGGAAAAGAGATACTTTGTCAGAATATCCAGCTCATAGCCGGTGCGGACGTGGCGGCAGCGGGAGAACTCCTCTCCCCGCTCGAGAACCTGTACGCGGCTGTCGCCCCAGCGGATATAGGCGGAGCGCTGTGACCCCGCCTGATCGCAGAGGACCCGCCGCACCGGGAAGGGATCGTAAGCCGTGAAGCGCAGCTCGTCCCGCGTGATGTCCGGGATAATGAGGCAGTTGAGCTGTCCGTCGTCCTTGAGCACGCAGGCCCCGTCGATGCTCGCGATGTGCCGCTCGCGGTCGATGATCGGGTTTGCGCAGACGATATCCTCGCAGTAGAGCATCACGGGATAGTGGCCCACCACGACCCATTTGTCGAAGCGGAAGCCCAGCCTGTACCAGGCGTCGCAGCGCAGAAGCTCCCCCGCCGTGTGGGCCTCCAGGGACTTACCCGGGTATACCGCGGCGTGGGCGAAGATGTAGCGCCCCGCCTCTATGGCGTGCGGCAGCGCGTTGAGAAAGGCAAACTCGTCGGGATAGCGCCGGGCGAGCCTTCTGCGGAAATTCTCGAGATCCGTTACCGCCGTGGGATCCAGGCCAAGCTCCAGCGCCATATCCCACAAAAGCCCGCTCCTGCGGTGCTGCATATAGCGCGGAACGTTTCCGGCCAGAGGTCCGTCGTCCCGGAAGACGGCGCCCCATCCGTCGCAGTTTCCCATGACGGGCAGGACGTTTCCCTTGTCCGTCATCGCCATTACGGTGCGGAGTGTTTTGAGGCTCTCCGCGCCCTTTTCGAGAAAGTCCCCGTTCAGGATCAACAGATCGTCGTCACAAAAGCCGACCTTTTTCAAGAGCCCCTCGAAATAGGGGAGGTTCGCGTGGATATCGGAGATGACGAGCACACGGCGGCCGGGCTCGATCTCAGGGCGCAGGACGCGCGCGGGCTCGTCATAGGCGCTCATCGTGAAGGCTCCGCAGTTTCTTCTCCATCAAAAGCAGCGGCGCATGCAGCCCAGGCTCCCGCGACAGCTCCTCAAAGCCGTTGGCGCGGTAAAAGCGCAGCGCGGCGGCGTTATCCTCCGCCACGTGCAGGCGGATGGCCCGGCGGCCGAGGCTGCGGTATTTCGCCACCGCGCGGCCCAGAAGCTGCACCGCGATCCCCCGCCCCCGGTACTCGGGGCAGAGGTAGAGGAGGCTGATCCAGCCGTAGCCCGCGAGATCGCCCCGCCCGGTGTCAAGATCGAGGAGCCCGGCGAAGTGTTCGTTTTCATACAGCAGCATGATCGAGTCCCCGTCCCGGCGGTAATGCTCGCAGGCGGCGCGGAAGTAGGGCTCCGCCTCAAAGCCTGCGAGATCGCCGTGGGCGGCCTGCCAGGCGTCAGCATAGCAGCGCTCGTAGACGTCCCGGTATCGGGCGGGATCGACGCACTCGTGCCGCAGGGAGGGAGTGTCGGTCACGCGCCGCAGAAGCTCCGGCGGGAGATGGGCGGCGTCGTTGATGGTATCCACGGTAAAGCGCCCGTCGGTATAGGTGAGATGCGCGATGCCCGTGTTGTGGAAGATGGGCACGGTCTCGCTGTCGTTGAGGGAGATGCCCAGCAGCTTTGTCAGGATGCAGCGGATGGTGATGCCATGGGTCGTGATGACCACGGTGCGGCCGGGGTTTTTCTCCGCGATCTCATAGAGGGCCTCCATGGCCCGCGCCTGCACATCGTGATAGGTCTCGGACCCGGGCATGGAAAAATGCTCCTGATCGTGCAGGAAGCTGTCAAAGGCCTCCGGCTGCGCCCAGACGGCGTTGGCGAAGGGCACGGCCTCCCAGGGGCCGATGTTGATCTCCCGCAGGCGCCGGTCGCACTGGATGGGCAGATCGTGGAAGCGGGTAATGGCAGTGGCGGTGAAGCGCGCGCGGTAGAGGTCGCTGGAGTAGAGGGCGTCCACCGGGATGTCCCGGAAGCGCAGGCTCAGCGCGTCCCGCTGCTTGACGCCCATGGGGGTGACATCCCCGTCCCAGTGGCCCTGCATGTGGCGGTAGAGATTTCCCTCCGCCTGGACATGTCGGATTACATAAATTTCTGTCATAACAAAGCCTCCTGACGCTTGACCGCCGCCGAGAGATACGATATAATAAGTCGACATAACACATGGCGCGTCGACAGCGCGTTTATTATAGCGTGTTTTTTCCCGTGGGACAAGTGCCGCGCGGGAAAAAAACGGGGTGAGAGGTTCAACATGGTCAGAGCGGCGGCGTTGGTCTCCGGGGACGGAGCAAGGCTCCAGGCGATCCTGGACTCTATGTATTTCAAAGAGATTCCGAATTTCGAGCTGGTGGCGGTCATCTCCACGGCCAAGGACGTCTACGCGATGAAGCGCGCGCTCAACGCCCATGTGCCCGCCTACGTGGTTGACCCGGAGCTGTTCCCGAACACCACCAGCCACAGCATGGCGGTGGCGAACAAGCTGCGGGACATGGATATCGAGCTTGTGATCCTCGCCGGCTATGACATGCCCCTCGGGGTCATCCCCTATCAGTTCAAAAACCGCATCATCGGCACCTTCCCCGCGCTCTGCCCCGCCTTTGAGGACACGGACCCCGCGGATATTCCCCGCGCCGCGCTGGAGCGGGGGCTCAAAGTCACCGGGGCCACCGCGTATTTCGCCGACGGGGACGGCCGCGTTGGCAGCATCATTCTCCAACAGGCGGTGGAGATCAGGCCGGACGATACGCCGGAGAGTCTTGAGCGGCGCGTCCTGGAGGAGGGCGAGTGGCGCATCCTCAGCCGCGCGGTGATCCTCTACTGCTCCGGCAAGCTCAAGATCCGCGGCAGCAAGGTTTTGATAGAGAAATAATACGACTAATTAGAAACGATGGGAAAACCGCATTGTCTGCGAATTTTCCCATCGTTTTTTATTTCGTCAGTCAGAGCGCGGAGCAAACGCCGCTCTCAATAGAGGAAACTGCCCTCAAAGACGATGCTCGCCCCGCCGGTGAGGAGAACGCGCCCGTCGGTATAATTGACCGTGAGTTCGCCGCCGAGAAGGCTGACCTTCACATCGCTGCCCTTATCGCAAAGGCCGTTTTCGCAGGCGGCCACCACCGCGGCGCAGGCGCCCGTGCCGCAGGCCAGGGTCTCGCCGCTGCCGCGCTCCCAAACCCGCATACGCAGGGTGTGGCGGTTCACCACGCGCACAAACTCGGTGTTGACGCGCTCGGGAAAGATGGGGGCGTACTCAAACTGCGGGCCCGTCTCCTCGAGCACGAGGCCGTCGATGGCGTCGCAGAAGATGACACAGTGGGGGTTGCCGACATTGACGCAGGTGGCAAAGTACTCCCGGCCGCCGATGCGGATGGGGCAGTTTATGAGCTTCTCGCGCTCGCTCCGGACCGGGATGTCGGCAGCCTTGAGAGAGGCCCTGCCCATGTCCACCTCCACGGAGCTGACCTGCCCGTCCCGCAGGAAGAGACGCAGAGACTTGACGCCGCTTCCCGTCTCCACCGTGAGGATCTCCTTCGGGACAATGCCCCGGTCGTAGACGTATTTTGCCACGCAGCGGATGTTGTTGCCCGCCATTTTGCCCTCGCTCCCGTCGCGGTTGAAGGAGCGCATCTTCACATCGGCGACGTCCGAGCGCTCCATGAGCACAATGCCGTCGCTGCCGACGCCGGTGTGCGCCCGGCAGAGACTCACGCAGAGAGACTCCGGGCAGGTGATGGCGCCGTCGAAGTTCTCAATGAAGATATAGTCGTTGCCGCAGTCCTGCATCTTGGTGAAGCGGATGGTCTGGTGGGTGCTGCGCATGGCGTTGATGTCCACAAGCTCGGTGCTGCTCTCGTGGAAGCAGCTCTCGATGATCTCCGCGAGGGCGCTGGCCGTGTCGAGAGAGGTGAGGCATGGCACGCCCCGCTGCATGGCGTGGCGGTGCAGGGCGATATAGTCGCCCATGGTGCCGTCCTTCACGGCGCCGGTGTAGACGATGTAGCGGAGGGCGCCGCTGTCCATGAGGCGGCTGATCTCCCCGCTCTCCCCGGCGTTCGGGACCGAGGTGACCGGGATGCCGAGGGATGCGATGGCCGCCGCGGTATCCCGCGTGGCGTAGAGCCGCAGCCCCAGCTTATAGAAGCGCCGCGCGAGGGAGAGGATCTCCTGGCTGTCCTCGTTCTCGACGCTGAGGAGCACGCCGCGCGCCCCTTCCACGCTGTTCGGCAGCCGGAAGCCCGCCGCGGTGAGCCCCTTGAAGAGGGCCTCCGCCAGGGTCCTGCCGATGCCCAGCACCTCGCCCGTGGACTTCATCTCGGGGCCGAGGATGGAGTTTGCGTCGGAGAGCTTTTCAAAGGAGAAGACCGGCACCTTCACGGCGAAATAGGGCGGCGTCCGATAGAGCCCCGTGCCCCAGCCGAGATCGCGGAGCTTCGCGCCCAGCATGATGCGGGAGGCAAGATCGACCATCGGCACGTTCGTCACCTTGCTGATATAGGGCACCGTGCGGGAGGCCCGGGGATTAACCTCGATGACATAGAGCTCGTCCTGCCAGATGAGATACTGGATATTCACAAGCCCTTTCGTCCCGAGGGCCAGCGCCAGCTTTGTGGATACTTCGGTGATGCGGCGCAGGAATTTATCGCTGAGATTCCAGGGCGGGTAGACGGCGATGGAGTCGCCGCTGTGGACGCCGGCCCGCTCGATATGCTCCATGATGCCGGGGATGAGCACGTCCTCCCCGTCGGAGATGACGTCCACCTCCAGCTCCGTGCCTGGCATGTACTTGTCCACCAGCACGGGGTTTTCGATTCCCTGGGCGAGGATGCCCTTCATATAGTGCTCGGTGCTTCGGGCGTCCCGGGAGATGCACATGTTCTGTCCGCCGATCACGTAGGAGGGGCGCAGCAGAACGGGGTAGCCCAGATCCTCCGCCGCCGCGAGCGCTTCCGGGAGCGTCAGGACACCGCGGCCCCTGGGGCGGCGGATGCCGAAGCGCTCCAGCAGGGCGTCGAACTTGGCCCGGTCCTCGGCAGTGTCGATGCTCTCGGCGGAGGTGCCGAGGATCCGCACGCCCTTCCTGCTGAGAAAATCCGTGAGCTTGATGGCCGTCTGTCCGCCGAAGGCCACCACCACGCCCACCGGCTTTTCAAGCTGCACGATATTCCACACGTCCTCCCTGCAGAGGGGCTCGAAGTACAGCCTGTCCGCCGTGTCATAGTCGGTGGAGACGGTCTCGGGGTTGTTGTTCACGATGACCACGTCGTAGCCCAGCTCCCGCAGGGTCCACACACAGTGGACGGAGGAGTAGTCAAACTCGATGCCCTGGCCGATGCGGATCGGGCCGGAGCCGAGGACCATCACCACAGGCTTGCCCGAGCGGGGAAAGAGGCGGCTTTCGCACTCCGCGTCGAAGCTCGAGTAGAAGTAGGGCGTCTCAGCGTCGAACTCCGCGCCGCAGGTGTCCACCATCTTGTAGTGCATCTCCATGCCGGGGACGCGCTCTGCCCCGGAGATGCGCAGGATCGCCTCATCCGTGTAGCCGAGACGCTTGGCCTTTTTGTAGACCTCGTCCGTGAGACCGCCCGCGAGCGTCGTCTCGAACGCCGCAAGGCCCAGGAGTTTATGCAGGAACCAGCGGTCGATTTTGGTGATCTCAAAGATCTCATCCACGCTCATGCCGGCCTTCAGCGCCTCGAAAACCGTGAAGATGCGCCGGTCGTCCTGGGCCGCGAGCCGCTCTGAAAGCGGCGCGTCCGAGAGGGGCGGGGCATTCAGGGTGTCGAGCCCCAGCTCCGCGCCGCGAACGGCCTTCATGAGGGCCATCTCAAAGCCCGGGGCAATGGCCATGACCTCGCCCGTGGCTTTCATCTGGGTGCCGAGCCTGCGGCTCGCCCCGGCGAATTTCTCAAAGGGCCACTTGGGGAACTTTACCACCACATAGTCCACGGTCGGCTCAAAGCAGGCGCAGGTCTTGCCGGTGATGTCGTTTTTGATCTCGTCCAGGGTGTAGCCCAGGGCGATGCGGGTGGAGATCTTGGCGATGGGGTAGCCGGTTGCCTTGGAGGCGAGGGCCGAGGAGCGGGACACCCTGGGGTTTACCTCAATGACGGCGTAGTCAAAGCTCTCCGGATCCAGGGCAAATTGCACGTTGCACCCGCCCTCGATACCGATGGCGCCCACGATGTTGAGAGCCGCTGAGCGGAGCATCTGGTATTCCTTATCCGCCAGCGTCAGCGCCGGGGCCACGACGATGGAGTCGCCCGTGTGAATGCCGACGGGGTCCACGTTTTCCATGGAGCAGACCGCGATCACGTTGCCCCTGGCGTCGCGCATGGTCTCAAATTCGATCTCCTTCCAGCCGGAGACGCACTTTTCCACCAGCACCTGGGTAATGGGCGACAGGTCCAGCCCCTGCCGGGCGATGGCGGCGAGCTCCTCCGCATCCTGCGCGATGCCGCCGCCCGTGCCGCCCAGGGTGTAGGCAGGGCGCACAATAACGGGGTAGCCGATGTCCCGCGCGATTTTCAGCGCCGTCTCCACATCCTCGCAGGTGGCGGAGGGGATGACGGGCTGGCCCATCTCGGCGAGGGTTTCGCGGAAGCGCTCCCGGTCCTCGGCCCGCTCGATGGCGTCGATGCCGGAGCCGAGGAGCTTCACGCCGTACTGCTCCAGCGTCCCGTCCCGGGTGAGCTGCATGGCGAGAGTGAGGCCCGTCTGCCCGCCGAGGCCGGCCAAAAGCCCGTCCGGCCGCTCGAGGGCGATGATGCGGCGCAGGGTCTCCGCCGTGAGCGGCTCGAGATAGATAGCGTCCGCGAGGTGCTTGTCCGTCATGATGGTGGCAGGGTTGGAATTTACCAGCACCGTCTCAATCCCCTCCTGCCGCAGCACGCGGCAGGCCTGGGCCCCGGCGTAGTCAAACTCCGCCGCCTGGCCGATGACGATGGGGCCGGAACCGATCACAAGCACTTTCCGGATATTCGGGTTTTTAGGCATGCGCCTCGCCTCCCATCATGGATACAAAGCGGTCGAACAAAAAGCCCGTGTCATGGGGCCCGGCGCTGGCCTCCGGGTGAAACTGCACGGTGAAGCAGCGCTTGCCGGGGTAGTCCAGGCCCTCACAGCTATGGTCGTTTGCGTTTTCATAGCGGAGTTCCGCGAAGTCCGCGACGCTTTCGCTCACGACCGCGTAGCCGTGGTTCTGGCTTGTGATGAAGCAGCGCCCGCTCTTCACGTCCCGGACGGGCTGGTTCGCGCCCCGGTGGCCGTATTTGAGCTTCACGGTCTCCCCGCCGAGGGCGAGGGCCGCAAGCTGGTGGCCGAGGCAGATGCCGAAGACCGGGAGCGTCCCGATGAGCTTTTTGAGCTCACCGATTTCAAGCACGTTCTCCTTCGGGTCGCCGGGGCCGTTGGAGAGCATGAGCCCGTCCGGGTGAAGCCCCTGCACCGTCTCAGCCTTGGTGTCGTGGGGGAGGACCGTCACGCGGCAGCCGCGCTCCTGAAGGTTTTCCACGATATGGTGCTTCGCGCCGTAGTCCATCAGGGCCACATGGAAGCGCTCCTCCCCCGCAGCGGGGAAGGTATGGACCTCTTTCCCACTCGCCCCGGCGACGACGCCCCGCACCTGATAGTTCTTGACCGGCGCAAGGTCCGCTGGGATCTCGTCGCAGATCGCGGCGTTCATGACGCCCTCCTCGCGGATGATGCGCGTGAGGGCGCGGGTGTCCACGCCGCAGATGCCGGGAACGCCGTGCTCCTTCAAGAAACGGTCCAAAGCGTACTCGTTCCGGAAGTTGGAGGGGAAATCGCAGAGCTCCCGCACCACATAGCCGCGGGCGAGACAGCGCCCCTCGAAGTCCTCCGGGATTACGCCGTAGTTGCCGATGAGGGGGAAGGTGTGCATGATGATCTGCCCGGCGTAGCTGGGGTCCGTCAGGGTCTCGAGGTAGCCGGTCATGCCGGTGGTGAAGACCAGCTCGCCGAGACCGGGCCCCTCCGCGCCGATGCGGACGCCCTCAAAGGCACGCCCGTCGGCCAGTACAAGATAAGTCTTTTTCATCGTCTGTCACAGGGTGGCGGCCATGACCGCCTTGATCGTGTGCATGCGGTTTTCGGCCTCGTCAAAGACCAGAGACCGGGGCCCCTCGAAAACCTCATCCGTCACTTCCATTTCGGTCCTGCCGAACCTCTCGCCCATCTCTTTGCCGATCGTGGTCTTGCGGTCGTGGAAGGCGGGCAGGCAGTGGAGGAAGATCGCCTGCGGCCCCGCCGCGTCCATGAGCTGCTGATTGACCTGGTAGGGGGCGAGATCCGCAATGCGCTCGGCCCAGACCTCCATCGGCTCGCCCATGGAAACCCAGACGTCGGTATAGAGGACGTCCGCGCCCTGTACAGCCTTCATGGGATCGGTCTCAAAGTGCAGCACTGCGCCGGTCTCGGCCGCGATCTTTTGGCAGGCCGCGATGAGGGCCTTGTCCGGAAAGTATTTCTCCGGGGCACAGGCCGTGAAGTCCATGCCCATCTTCGCGCAGCCCACCATCAGGGAGTCCGCCATGTTGTAGCGCGCATCCCCCAGGTACACCAGCTTGACGCCCTTGAGATGCCCGAAGCGCTCCCGGATGGTGAGGAAGTCCGCGAGGACCTGGGTCGGGTGGAACTCGTTGGTGAGGCCGTTCCAGACCGGGACGGAAGCGTACTCTGCCAGCTCCTCCACGATCTCCTGCCCGTAGCCCCGGTATTCGATCCCGTCGAACATGCGCGAGAGGACCCGGGCCGTGTCCGCGATACTCTCCTTCTTCCCGATCTGGGAGCCCGTGGGATCGAGGTAGGTCACGCCCATGCCGAGATCGTGGCCCGCCACTTCAAAGGAGCAGCGGGTGCGGGTGCTGGTCTTCTCAAAGATGAGGGCAATGTTCTTCCCCTCGTGCAGTCTGTGCGGGATGGCCGCCTTCTTTTTTGCCTTGAGCTCCGCGGCCAGATCCAGAAGGCCGTTGATCTCCTCCGGCGTGAAGTCCAGCAGGGTCAGAAAATCGCGTCCGTGCAAATCCATGCTCCGTTTCTCCTTCTCATATAAGGTAAATTGCTTTTGCTCCCCCGGCGGGATTCAAATTGTTTTTGAGGCAGCTTTGCCGCCTCAAAAACACACTAAGGCAATACCGCATAATTCGGCAAGAGCAGATCCTGAGAAAATTTGGGTTCTGATAAAGGCACTTTTTCGCAGATGTACTTTGTGTACCTCAAGGAAAAGTGACGAAATCAGAGCGCAAATTTTCCAGGAGATGCCGAAGGCGGATTGTGCGGTGTTGCCCTAAGCCGAGCTTTGCGAGGCCTCGCGCTGACCAAACGCAGCGTATCACGATCCGCCGCGTGCGATAAGCACAAGTCTCTCAATTGCGAACCGTGTTCGCAATTGACCCTACAGCACCTTCGCCAGAAAGCTCTGCAGCCTCTCGCTCCTGGGGCGGTCGAAGATCTCCTCCGGCGTGCCCTGTTCGACGATGACGCCCTCATCCATAAAGAGGACGCGGTCGGCGACCTCGCGGGCGAAGCCCATCTCGTGCGTGACGACGACCATGGTCATCCCCATTTTGGCCAGCTCCTTCATCACGTCCAGCACCTCGCCCACCATCTCGGGGTCGAGGGCGGAGGTCGGCTCGTCGAAGAGCATGACGTCGGGCTCCATGCACAGCGCGCGCACGATGGCGATGCGCTGCTTCTGCCCGCCGGAGAGCTGGGAGGGATAGGCGCCGGCGCGGTCGGCAAGACCCACGCGCTCGAGAAGCTGCATGGCCTTCCCCTCCGCCTCGGCCTGGGGCTTTTTCAGAAGCTCCGTCGGGCCAAGGGTGAGGTTCCTGAGCACGGTCATGTGCGGGAAGAGGTTGAAGTGCTGGAACACCATGCCCATGCGGCGGCGGTAGAGGTTGATGTTGGTGCGGGGGGCGGTGATATCGACGCCCTCGAAGACGACGGAGCCGCCTGTGGGCCGCTCGAGCAGGTTAAGGCAGCGCAGGAAGGTCGACTTGCCGGAGCCCGAAGGCCCGATGACCACCAGCACCTCGCTCTTTTCGATGTCTACCGAGACGCCGTTCAGGGCGTGGACCGCCCCGGCGTTGAAGTGCTTTTGCAGGTCCTTGACGGAAATGATGATATCAGCGCTCACTGCTCCTCAGCCTCCTTTCCAGTTTGCCCACCAGCCAGCTGAAGAAGATGACCAGCATGAGATAGATCAAAGCCACTGCGATCAGCGGCATAAAGGCCGAAAAGGTGCGGCCGCGGATCACGTCGCCGCCCTTGGTGAGATCCATCAGCCCGATGTAGCCGCAGACGGCGGTCTCCTTCAAAAGGGCGATGA
>CAMHEN010000069.1 GCA_946184165.1 uncultured Clostridia bacterium
TCACGGCCTCCATGACCTTGATGGCGGTCAGAAGCCCGTCGCCGGTGTTGGCGAGACGGCCGAAGATGATGTGGCCAGACTGCTCGCCGCCCAGGAGGTGGCCGTTCTGGCGCATGTTCTCCGCCACGTACTTGTCGCCCACGGCGGTCTTTTCATACCCGATGCCAAGCTCGTCGAGCGCCTTGTAGAGGCCCATGTTGCTCATGACCGTGGTGACGACCTTCGAGCTGCCGAAGCTGCCGTTCTCCTTCATGTACTTCGCGCAGAGGTACATGATGTGGTCGCCGTTGACCTCGTTCCCCTTCTCGTCCACGGCGAGGCAGCGGTCCGCGTCCCCGTCGAAGGCAAAGCCCAGATCCAGGTGGTTCTCCAGCACGTGCCGTTTAAGATTGTCAAGGTGCGTGGAGCCGCAGTCGACATTGATGTTCAGGCCGTCGGGGCGGTTCGCGATCACGTATGTATCGGCGCCGAGGGCGTCAAAGACGCTCTTCGCCATCTGCCAGGTGCTGCCGTTTGCGCAGTCCAGGCCGATGCGGTAGCGCTTGTAGGAGCGGGTCGCGAGGGAGATGAGATAGCCGATGTAGCGGTTGCGGCCCGCGGCGTAGTCCACGGTGCAGCCGATAGCGTCCCGCGCGGCATAGGGCAGGGCGCGGTCGGAGTCGAGATACTCCTCGATGCCGTCCAGCACGCTCTCCTCCATCTTCTCTCCGTCGCCGTTGAGGAGCTTGATGCCGTTGTCGTAGAAAGGGTTGTGGCTTGCGGAGATCATGATGCCGCAGTCGAAATCGTCGGCCCGGGCGATGAAGGAGACGCTCGGCGTCGAGGTGACATGCAGCAGGTACGCGTCCGCGCCGGAGGCGGTGAGCCCCGCGCAGAGTGCGTTTTCAAACATGTAGCTCGAGCGGCGGGTGTCCTTGCCGATGACGACCTTGGCCTTGTGGTCCTGCCCGTAGTACCAGCCGAGATAACGGCCGATGCGGAAGGCGTGGTCCACGGTCAGGTCGATGTTGGCCTCGCCGCGAAAGCCGTCTGTTCCAAAGTATTTACCCATTTGTATTCCTCCTTTTATTCAATTGCGAAAAAGATCCGCAATTGAGGACAAGCACTTATCGCACGCGGCGGTTCGTGACCCGCCGCGTTTGGTCGGCGCCTGGCCTCGCAATGCTCGGCTCAGGGTGTTTTTTGCCGGGGCAAAGCCCCGTAAAAAAAGAATTATAAACCGTCACCGGAAGCATTTTACAAACATTTACAGCTTCTCCGCCGCGCCCTCGTCGAGGATCACCGTGACATTCAGCGGGATCTGGAGATAGGCCGCGGGGATATAGCTCGTCGTCTTGGCGTAGAGCATCTGATAGACGGCGGCTGCTTTGTCCGATCCCCGGGCGAGAAGCAGGATGTCCCGCGCGTCCGTGAGAGTCTTGATGCCCATGGTCACGGCCGTCTCGGGCATATCGTCCCCGGTGAAGCCGCGGTTTAAGAGCTGACGCTTCGTGCGGTCAGTGAGCTTCTGGACGTGGGTCCGGGAGTCAAACAGAGTACCGGGCTCGTTATAGCCGATGTGGCAATCCTCCCCGATGCCGAGGACGGCGAGGTCGATGCCGCCGAGGCCTTCGATCAGCGCGTCGTATTCCTCCGGCGCGCCGGGATCCGGGAAGCAGCAGTTTTCGCTTCTCGCGTCAGTTTTTTCCAGCAGGCCTTTTTTTAGGGCATGGCGGCAGGTTTTTTCCTCCGCCGCGCCGCAGAGCTCCGTCACGCAGAGGATGCGGGTATCGGCGAGGCTGAGCTTCCCCTCTCCGCAGAGGGCGGCGAGGCGGTCCCAGACGGGCGCCATCGTTCTCCCGCAGGCGAGGGCGAGGACAGCGCCGCGCCGCTTTTCCATGATTTTTTCACAGATCAGGCCGGCCGCCTCCTCAATCCATTGACTATCATTTTTACATAGAATTGTCTTCATGGCCTTCCTTTATTCCCTCCTCTTTCGGGCAAGAATAAAACCACATCACGCCCCAGGCAAAGGAAGTGTTTACATGGCAATCGTTATTCTGCGTACGGCGATCATCTATTTTACCCTGCTTTTCTCCATGCGCCTCATGGGCAAGCGACAGCTCGGCGAGATGGAGCTTTCGGAATTTGTAGTGGCGGCGCTCATCGCGGATCTGGCCTCCCATCCCCTGCAGGATGTGGGCATCCCGATGACAAACGGCCTCGTCCCGGTCCTGACGCTCTTCTGCTTTGAGATCCTGATCGCGGGGGCGAGCATGAAGAGCATCCGGCTTCGTACGCTCCTCTTCGGCAGGCCGAGCATCCTTGTCAAGCGCGGGGTCATCGACCAGGGGGAGATGAGGGCCAACCGCTTTACCGCGGACGAGCTCATGCAGGAGCTCCGGAACCGGGGGATGTTCGATATCAGCCAGGTGGAGTACGCCATCCTCGAGACGGACGGCCGGCTCAACGTGATCCCCTACCCCGCCGAGCAGCCGCCGACAGCCTCCCAGCTCGGGGTGGCGGTGCCGGACGGAGGCTGTCCCCTGATCGTGATCAGCGAGGGGCGCGTCATCGGGAAAAACCTCCGCGCTCTCGGCCGCAGCGACGCATGGCTCCGGGAAGAGCTTGAGAAAAAGGGCTGCGGCGAGCCCCGGGACATCTACCTCATGACCGTAAACCAGAGCGGCCAGCAGTATATCGCAGGAAAGGAGAAGAGGACATGAAAAAAGAAATCGGGGCGCTTTTGCTGCTCGCCGTCCTCGCAGCCGTGTCGGTCTGGAATATCCACAGAGCCGACGAGCTGACCGGGGATATCAAGGAGCATCTCGCCCTTTCGGAGAAGGCGCTCCTCTCCGGGGACCGGGACTATGCCTCGGAGCAGCTTGAGGCGGCGCTTCGCATCTGGCTCTCGGCAAGGAGCTACACCCAGGTCTTCCTGCGTCATCCGGAGCTCGACAGCACGAGCGAGGTCTTCTATGAGACGATACAGGATCTCCGCGCCGGGGAGACCCGCGGCCTCTCCGCGGGCTTCGAGCGCCTGCGCTACCATCTGGACTGCATCGCCGCCATGGAGCATGTGAGCCTTGGCTCGGTGTTTTGAGCCTTGCGTCCCGCAGGGGTCGATCCCCTGATCGGCCCGAAACATAACATCCCATTGACCGGCGGGCCGATGAGGGCACCAGTCCCTGCGAGTCCGCCATTGGCGCTTACTTTTCCGTGAGGAGCTTTGTCAGCTCCTCCATGAAGGTGTTGATATCCTTGAAGCTGCGGTAGACGGAGGCAAAGCGGACGTAGGCCACCTCGTCCACGTCCTTCAGGCGCGCCATCACCATCTCGCCGATCTCGACGGTGCTGATCTCGCGCTCCAGATTGCTCTGCAGCTCCTGCTCGATCTCGTCGGCGATCTCCTCCAGCGTGGCGAGGGGGACCGGACGCTTTTCGCAGGCGCGTACCATGCCGTTGATGAGCTTGACCTTGTCAAAGGACTGGCGGCTCCCGTCGCGCTTGACGACGACGAGGGGCAGGCGCTCGATGATCTCATAGGTGGTAAAACGCTTCTGGCAGGCGAGGCACTCCCGGCGGCGCCGGATCGTCGTGCTCTCCTCCGCAGGGCGCGAGTCAATCACCTTGCTCTCAGTATAACCGCAAAAGGGACACTTCATAATCTTTCTCCCATTCCGCGCGCCCCTGATAAGCCGTTGAAATTATATCCAGAAGACGCCGCTTTTTCAAGTATATTTATTTAGTTCAAGGCTTTCAGCCCCATTTTTGTTGTTTTTATACAAACCGGATCGCTCAGGCAAGGCGGATGATCTCCCCCGAGAGGGGCTGTGCCGTCCCGTTATGCAGGCCGAGTCCGGCGGCGGAGCAGTCGACGCGGTAGTCCTGCGGCTTTTCCGCGCGGTTGATGACACAGAGCCAGACGCCGTTCTCGCTCTCCTCGCCGAAGATATCCAGCCCGTCGGTAATGTACCGCAGGACCAGCAGCACATCGCTGTTTTCCGCGAAGAAGAGGGCGTGGCCGGTGGAGAGCGCGGGGGCGCTGCTGCGCAGGGCGCTCAGCCGCCGATACAAGTCGTGCAGCTCCCGGTCCCCTTCTTTGAAGGGAGCGCGGTTGAAGGGGTCGCCGACGCCCTCCATCCCCTGCTCGTCGCCGTAGTAGATGCTCGGCACGCCGGGCAGGGCAAACTGCAGCGCGGCGCACATCTTCTCGAGCCGCTCCCCTCTCTCGAGCGCCGCCTCGTCCAGCGTGACGGCGAGCTGCTCATCCCGGCTCAGCCTGCGCAGGTTCACATCGCAGGCGAGAGCGGTTTTCAGTCTCGGCACGTCGTGGGAGCCCAGCAGATTCATCAGCGCGTAATAGAAGGGATAGGGGTAATTCATCTGCTGCCCGATCAGGAAATCCCGCAGATTGTAGGCGCTGCAGTCCCCGTGGGCAAACTCCATGACCGCCGTGCGCAGGGGGTAGTTCATAGCGGAGTCGAGCGCCGTGCCGAGGGCGTAGCGGCGGCGGGAGCCGTAGCTCTCCTTGATGACCGCATCCTCCCACACCTCGCCGATGATGGGGGCGTCGGGGTCGGTCCCCTTGACAGCCTTGCGCATGAGGGCCAGCACATCGTCCGGCAGTTCATCCGCCACGTCGAGCCGCCATCCGGCGGCGCCCCGGCGCAGCCACTGCTTCATGATGCTGTTCTCACCGGTGACGATGTAGCGGAGCCAGCGGGGGTCATGCTCGTTCACCTCGGGCAGGTCCTCAAAGCCCCACCAGCAGCGGTAGTCGTCCGGGAAGTGCCGGAAGTCATACCAGGAGTAATAGGGCGAGTCGGGGCCGCTGCAGGCGCCGTTGCCGCCGTAATTGCCGTAGCGGTCGAAGTAGATGCTGTCGCAGCCCGTGTGGGAGTAGACGCCGTCCAGGATGATGCGCATGCCCATCTCCTTCGCCGCTTTGCACAGGTGTTCAAAGTCCTCTTCGGTGCCGAGGATGGGGTCCGGCCGCGTGTAGTCGGAGGTGTCATAGCGGTGGTTGGAGCGCGCCTCCACGATGGGGTTCAGATACAGGCAGCTCACGCCAAGTTCCTTGAGATACGGGAGCTTCCCCTCGATGCCCCTGAAGGTGCCGCCGTAAAAATCATCCGGGCTGTAGGCCGTCTCATAGCTGCGCGGCAGATGGCGCACAGGTTCGTCAAGGCTCTTGTGCAGCTCCGGGATCTGGCCCAGGGCCTCGTGATAGGCGATGCCGCGGGCGGCGGTGTCGTCGTCGGAGAAGCCGAAGCGGTCCGGGAAGATCTGGTACATGACGCTCCGGCGGAACCAGGCGGGCGTCTGAAAGTCCGGGGCATAGACGGTAAGGCGGAAACCGCCCTCCCGCCGCGGGTAGAGCCGCCCGAGATACCCCGTCTCGTCCGGGCAGAGCCAGTGGGCGCTGCTCTCGGTCTCCACATAGAAGGCATACCAGAGGGCCACGGGCTGCTCGGGCGTGGGGATGGTCACCGCGTACAGGTCCCCCTCCCGGTCCATGGACCAGCTGTGCTCAAAGTCATCGCCCCAGACGACGAGCTCCGCGCGGCTGAGCCGGCCGCCGCGGCAGCGGAAAGCGAGGCGCAGATCCCAGCCGACGCGCACGGCGCCGTAGTGGTTGCGGTATTCGAGCTTGCGGGTGTCGTGGAGGAGGGCGGGCGTCCGCTCCGCCGTGCGGCGCAGGATGCTGACCACATGGGCCGTACGCGGCTGATAGGCCTTGATATATTGGGGCAGGATCCCGGAGCAGGCGAGATCGTCACAGCAGGCGGCGGTGATCTGATAGGCCTCCTCCAGGCGCATGCCGCAGTCGTCCATCAGAAGGCGCATGAGCTCCGGCGCGGCGAGCGGCATGTCATGGGCGTGAAAGCACTCATGCAGTCTCTCAAGTTTGAGTCCTCTCGAGAGGCAGTCGTGGATAGCGGCATAGACCGTGGCGGCCGCCTGGAAATAGTCCTGCATGAACTGCGGGCAGAAGGGAGAGACCAGCAGGGCGCAGATCTGTTTATCGCCGCCCGCGGGCGTCCACCGATCCCCCTCCCGGCACGCCAGAACCTCGCGCCGGTTTTCATAGCGGATGGAGAGGGTGTAATCCTCCGACCAGTCCTCCTGGTACTTCCCGCCAAAATAGACCTTATAGCATTGTCTGTTTACAGCATCCATAGATAATGTCTCGCATATTCCTCTGCGGAGAGATCGAAGCCGAACTCCTTCTGCATGGCGCGGCTGATGAGACCGTCCATGATCTCCCCGTCCTTATAGCAGGCCATGGCAAGGCGCATGGCGTCGCGCATCTCCCAGGCGTCGAAGTTCGCGAAAGAGAAGCCGTCCCCTTCTCCGGAGAAGCGGTTATAGGGGATGACCGTGTCGCGCAGGCCGCCGGTCTCGCGCACAATGGGGACGCTGCCGTAGCGCATGGCGATCATCTGGCTCAGACCGCAGGGCTCGAAGCGGGAGGGCATGAGGAAGAAGTCGCTTGCGGCATAGACGAGATGCGAAAGCTCCTCCTTATATCCGATATAGGCGCAGAGCTTGCCGGGGTAGCGTTTCTCCGCGGCGGTCATGAAGTTTTCAAAGCGCTCGTCCCCGGTGCCGAGAAGCATGAACTGCATATCCTCCCGGCACATCATGTCGTCCAGCACGCAGGCCACGAGGTCGAAGCCCTTCTGCTCGGTCATGCGCGTGACCATGGCGAAGAGGGGGACGTCCGCCCGCGGCGCAAGGCCCATGGCCTCCTGCAGAGCGCGCTTGCAGACAGCCTTGCCGCTCCGGTCCACCCGGGTATAGTGCGCGGGCAGTACGGGGTCCGTCTCGGGGTTGAAGAAATCCCGGTCGATCCCGTTGATGATGCCGGTGAGCACAGCCTCGCGCGCATTCAGGATCCCGTCCAGGCCCTCGGCATAGTAGGGCATTTTGATCTCGCTCGCGTAGCTGGGGCTCACGGTGTTGATGCGGTCGGCAAAAACGCAGCCCGCCTTGAGGTAATCCGCGCAGCCGTTGAGCTCGATAAACTCCGGCGTGTAGTAGCAGGGGTCGACGCCGAACATGTCCTGCACGAAGTCAAAGCCGAACTTGCCCTGGAAGGCGATATTGTGGATCGTGAGCAGGTATTTCATCTGATCCTGCATCCTGCCGCGGTACTGGGTGTGGCCCAGCATGGGGAGCATGGCGGTGTGCCAGTCGTTGCAGTGGATGATCTCGGGGGTGAAGTCCATCTGAGGCAGGGCTTCCAGAATGGCGCGGGTGAAATAGGAGTACTGCTCCCCCTCCGGCAGGCCGCCGCGATAGATGGCGTCGCCGAAATAATCCTCGTTGTCCACAAGATAGATCGTCACACCGTCACGGACGAGGCGTTCGATGCCGACATAGGCGTTGCGCCAGCCGAGCATGATGCGGAAATCAAAGAGGTGCTCCACCTCGGCGGCATATTTATCCTTGATGCAGCGGTGGTAAGGCGTGATGACGCGCGCGTCCACGCCGATCCTGTTAAGCGCCTTCGGGAGTGTGCCGACCACGTCGGCAAGCCCGCCGGTTTTGGAGAGCGGCGCGCACTCGGCGGAGGCGAGCAGTACCTTCGGCATCTCGCTTCGCCCGCGATCCCGAAGCATTTTGGTCAGGTCTTCTTTCATGGGGAAATGTCCTCCTGTTCAATCGGGACTCATAACAGTATATGGAATGAAATTCCTTTTCAAGACAGCAGAAAAACAGAGCGTTCCGAGCGGTGGGAACGCTCTGTGATTCATATGTCAGTTTCTTTTGTGTTCTCTTTCCTCTTCCCGTTCGCTCTCCGCCTGCTTCGCGTCGGCCCGCAGATAGATCACAAGGCCGATGAGGGCGATCAGCGCAAGCACGCCGATGATGCCGAAGAGCACGAGCTGGGTGTTGATGTTCGAGGGGATGCCAGCGCGCGGCGTGGGCGTCGGCACGGGCGTGAACACGGGCGTCGGGACAGGCGTGGGCGTGGCGGGCACGGCGATCGTGACCTCGGCCGCCTCGGAATAGACCGCCTGGCTGCGGGCGCCGTCCTTGGTGTTCCAGACCGCGACCCAGTAGTAGGCCGTGCCGTCCGGCTGGTTGATGGTGTAGGAGGCGTCGGAGGCGCCGCTGATGGGCAGGGACGCGCTGCGGTTATTCACGGCGGCGCTGTACCACTGGTAGCTCAGGGTGCCGTTGTTGGGCGAGGTCGCAATTACGCCGATGGTATAGCTGTCCCCGGGCTGGAGCGTAACGCTCTCCGGCTGGGCGACGATGTTCGCGGTTTTGGCCTCGTTGTCCACGGGCAGATCGTTGCTGCCCACGTTGGGCGTAGCAAAGCCGAAGGTCGGCTCCTGCGTGACCGTGGGCTGCTGGACCTGGTTGCGGATGGGGCTGCCGTTTTCGTCAACGATGGTGATCTCGGCGCCGTAGGACTCGGCATGTCTGTTGCCGGCCCAGAACTGCGCCTCGACCCGCCAGCCGTCCAGCGTCCGCGGGATATTGGAGAGCACCAGCGTCTCGGTGCCGAGGCCCGAAACCTGCAGGCCGGGGAAATACTCGGCAGCGCCGGAGCAGTGGACCGTGTTGGTGGTGTCGTTGCTCACAAGGCGCCACTCGATACGTTCGGCATTGTTGGCGCGCGCAACAAATTTGGCCGAGCCGCCGGCCTCCACGCGCTCGCCCGTGGGACTTTTGGTGATCTCGATCTCCCCGTCATAGTTCACGGTCGGGGTCTCGGCCTTTCTCTCGACGGAGAAGCTCACCGTCGTGTAGGCCGAACCCTCGGCAGTGGTCACGAGATACTCAACTATGAAGTTGCCCGTCTGATTGGGAACGCCCGAGATGTACAGGTTGTTGTCATCCCAGAAAAGCTCCACGTCGCCGGGTAGGCCGCCGGAGGTCTTCTCAATGCTGATGATGGGCAGGCCCGTGGTGTAGAACGGGATCCAACCCATCTCCTCTCCCAGGTAATAAGTGCCGATATTGTCCGCCGAGGCGCAGGCCCCGGGAAGCATCAGGGCAACGCACAGGCACAGCGCAAGGACGAGCGGGATTCTCTTTCTGATAGTTTTCATCGCAATCAATCTCCGTTACTCTGTCTGGTATCTTCATAACTGTCGATTTTGACATGTTATGTTAATTATAGCACAGCCTTTCGACGCCTGCAAGCCCCGGACGCAGAAAGATTTCAACAATTTTGGGAGGTTCGACCTGTAATCACAAAAAAGCGTCCGGGGATGTCTCCCCGGGCGCAGGCTGTCGGCATAGTATCGACAGCCTGCGCAGCAGAATCTGTCTGCTTTTTGACTGCAGCGGCACGCTCCCGATCCCCGGACTTGAGCAGCTTCGTCTAAAATCGGGGTGTCCGGGACCTCATGTGTTTGCTTCCTTTCGGGAGAGAAAGAGCAAGAGCAGTTATTTTTTTGTGCGTACTTTACGATGCCGCAGATTACGGATATAATAAAAGAACTATCAGACAGGAGATGCTGAACATGAGCTTTGCCGAAAAGAAATACGACGTCTTTCAAATGTTCAATGACCGCTGGGCACTGGCCACGGCGGGAACGATTGATGACTGCAACACGCTGACCATCGCATGGGGCAGCATGGGAACGATCTGGGGGCCGCCTCACAAGGGCAGGCCGATCCTGACGATCTATGTTTCCCCTGCGCGTTACACCCACAGCTATCTGGAGAAAAACGAATACTTCACAGTCAGCTTCTTTCCGGAGGAGTATCGCCGTGATCTGGGTATTTTAGGCAGCACGTCCGGCCGGGACGGAGACAAGGTGGCGCTCACAAAGCTGACACCTGTTGCACTGGAGCACGGCGTGGACTTTGAGCAGGCGGAATTGACCTTCGTATGCAAGAAGCTCTACGACCACCAGTTTGAGAGGGAGAGGGTGCCGCAGGAGGTAAGAGATTGGATTTATCATGGCGGCTTCCCTCCTCACACCATGTTTATCGGCGAAATTCTGGACGTGATCGAGCGATGAAAAGAACAGAGCAAATTCAATATTTGACCGATCTGCTGCTGGAGGAAATGCCGGAATACCGCCGAGAGGCCAGGCGTGTTCCGCAGGATGAAGAGAATCAGCGCTATCTGCTGCGCTGCCTGATGAACGTCCGTGAGCCGAGGATGCTGTCAGATCGTTTTATACAGGCACAGGACGAGCTGCTGAGGCAGGAGCGAGAGGAAAAGGGCGTCGTCCACACGGCGGAGCTGCCGCCCGCCCCCTCGGATAAACGGCTCGTCCTCTGGCAGGGCGACATTACACGGCTGGACACGGACGCCATTGTGAACGCGGCCAATTCCCAGCTTCTCGGCTGCTTTCGTCCCGGGCACAACTGCATTGACAACGTCATCCACTCGGCTGCGGGTCTGCAGCTGCGGGAGGAGTGCGCCGCGATCATGCGCCGCCAGGGGCATGAGGAGCCCACCGGGCAGGCCAAGATCACGAAGGGCTATAATCTCCCGGCAAAGCACGTTCTGCATACGGTAGGGCCGATCATCACCGGGCCTGTCACAGAAGATGATCGGGAACTGCTGGCCTCCTGTTATCGCTCCTGCCTCAGGCTGGCAGAGGAGAATGGCCTGAAAAGCGTGGCCTTCTGCTGTATCTCCACAGGAGTATTCCGCTTCCCCAGGAAGGAAGCTGCCCGGATCGCCGTGGATACCGTACGGGAATACCTGAAAACCGGCGGCATGGAGAAGATCGTTTTCTGCGTTCACGGAGACGAAAACTTGCGGATCTATCAAAAACTGCTGTACTAAGCAAGAAAGAACACCGAGCCTCTCCGCTTTGGAAAGGCTCGGTGAAGCGCCGAACAAGAGCAGCACGCCGGCAAGCCTCGCGAAAAAGTTTCGCAGCCGCTCCAGCACAGGCCGGAGTGCCGGGTGACGGAGCGTATCCTCTCCGCCGAGATAAAAGGACGGTGTTCTTCCGTTCAGCAGGCAGAAGTCCAGGCAGTTACAGATCGTGTCCTCCAGGCGCTCGGCAGGCATGGCGCTTTCTCCTGCGCCTGTATCCGTCTCAAAGGTAAAGAGCTCTTCCGTTCCGATCACGCCTTTTCATACCCGCGCAGTTTTTCGGAAATGTCCGTGATGCTCTGCGCCATGTCGGCGTTGATGCCGACGGCACGCTCCCCCAGGCTTGCGGGAACCATGGCCTTGCTGCGGCTGAGGCGCACGAGACTCACGTTCTCATGCTCCCGTGTCAGCTTCTCAAAGGGAAAGCGGATGATCATCGGCGTATTGAAGCCCACGCCCAGCTCCAGCAGGACGGTTCTCCTCTCTTTGCACACCGAGAGGAACTGACAGAAGCGTTCCTCCGCGGCGTGCCAGTTTTCGTCTTCGACAAAAAAGTTGTCCACGCGCAGATTCATCTCCATATCCCCGCCGCAGACCGGGCATTTCGGCACCAGCGCACTTGGGATCCTGCCGTCCTTCCGTTCTCTCTCCATCTGTCGGAAAAGCTCGACCGCGTTATAGGTCTTCGGATGGCAGCCGCGTTTGCACTGGATCAGGTTATAGCTGCCCTGGGTCTGAAAGATCTGCTCCACAGGCAGCCCCGCTTTCTCAAACTGATGGTCGGCGTTGGTGCTCAAGAGGAAGAGCTTCTTGCCCTTGAGTGCCTCCAGCAGCTTCTTGTGCAGCGGTGTCACATCCAGATCCGCCCCGGCAAGCAAGGCCTGATGACTCCAGTAGCCCCACTTGCTCTCCTGATCCGGGAAAGGATAGAAG
>CAMHEN010000070.1 GCA_946184165.1 uncultured Clostridia bacterium
GGTGGTCCAGCAGGATGCCCACGTCGGGGTAGTTGATGCTGGAGAAGGCGGCGAAGCTCTTGGAGCAGGTCTTGCGCGCGTGGGTGCCCAGGATGACCCTGCCGCTGAAGACGATGTTGACCCCCGCGATCTCCCCGGAGGCGGCGCAGACGAAAGCGTCCATGAGATTGAGCTTGGAGTCTGTGGAGTCGTAGTTGATGGGCTTCTGCGCGCCGGTGAGCATGACCGGCTTGTCCGCCTCCTGTACGAGATAGCTCAGGGCCGCGGCGGTATAGGCCATGGTGTCGGTGCCGTGGCTGATGACGAAGCCGTCGTAGGCGTCGTAGTTCTCCCGGATGGCGGAAGCGATCTGCAGCCAGTGGGCCGGGGTGATATTGGTGGAGTCGAGACTGAAGAGATTCACGCAGTCCACCCGGCACACATCACGGATCGCGGGCACATATCGCAGAAGCTGCGCGGGCGTCAGTTCCGGGGTCAGTCCGTCCGGCGTCATCTCCGAGGCGATGGTCCCGCCCGTGCCGATCATGAGGATGCTTTTCATGCATGTGCCTCCCGCTTGTTTTTTTCCATTATACCCGCTCGCGCGCGTTTGCACAAGGGACAAGTGTTTGACATTATAGGCCCTGCGGCGGTATAATACAGTGACTAATTGTATCTGCGTCTCTGCGGACCATGTCCGCATCGGATGATCGTATCGGAGGGTGCTCATGCGCTTTTTCAACCGTCTGGTTCTGCTTGTCCTCGCCGTCCTCATGGGGACGGTGATGGTCTGCGTTGCCCTGTGGGAGCAGCGCAGCCTGCGCGCCGCCGAGGAGGCGGCCAGGACCCCGCCCCCCGCCGAGACGCCGGCTCCCACCCCAACGCCGGATTCCTCCCTGCTGGGCAAGCTCCGGATCACGGAGTTCATGGAGAAAAACCGAACCGTCCTCCCCGACGAGGATGGGGACTTCTCCGACTGGATCGAGCTTACCAACCTTTCTGACGAGACGCTGGATCTCACAGGCTGCCGCATTACCGACCGGGAGAACCGCTACGGCTGGCTCCTTCCGGCGAGAGAGCTCAGCCCCGGCGAGCGGCTGGTGCTCTTTGCCTCCCGCAAGGACCGCGCCGGGGACGTGCTGCACACCGATTTTGCCCTCTCCGAATATGACTGCGTCTGGCTCTATGACGCCCTGGGGCTTTATGTGGACAGCGCGCCCTGCACCGGCTGCGAATCGGACGTGTCCATGGCGCTGGACAGTGACGGGAACTGGAACGCGTGCCTCTATCCTACTCCCGGGGATGAGAACACGGCTGCGGGCTATGAGCGCTATGCGCAGACGCTGACGGCTCCCGGCCCCCTCGTCATCAACGAGGCGGCGGTCAAATACTACGGCCGCACCATTGCGGGCTCCTCCAAGGACTGCGACTGGGTGGAGATCAAGAACATCTCCGCTGCGCCCGTGCTGCTGTCCGACTACTATCTCTCCGACAAGTACTGGGATTTGCAGTACTGGCAGCTCCCCGCCCAGACGCTCAAGCCCGGGGCCTGCGTTCTCTTCGTGTGCGAAGAGCCGGACGTGAGCCTGTACGGGACAACGCCCTGCACGGGCTTCTCTCTCAACGCCGCCCACGATCAGCTCTATCTCACCGACAGTGCAGGCGCACTGATCGACAGGGCCAATCTGCGCGACATCCCCTTCGGCGCCACCTATGGCCGCCTGACCGGGGAGCCCGGCTTCTTCTACTTTGCCGAACCCACCCCCGGCCGGGACAACACGAACGGCAGGCGCAGAGTCAGCGCCATGCCCCGCGCGCTCTCGGAGGACGGGATCTTTGAGGGGGTGGAGAGTGTGATGCTGGAGCTGGAGGGCGAGGGTGAGCTGCGCTACACCATCAACGGCTCCGCCCCCACGGAGCAGAGCGAGCTCTACACCGGCCCCATCGAGATCACCAGCACCTGCGTTGTGAGCGTAAAGAGCTTTGAAGAAGACGCCCTGCCGAGCCGCACCCTGTCGCTGAGCTTTTTCCTCAACGAGGGGCACACCCTGCCGGTGGTGAGCTTCACGGCGGAAAACTTCAAGGAATTCCGCAATATCTACATGGCCGGAAGCAAGGTGCATGAGCTGCCGGGCGTCCTTTCCCTCTACCGGGAGGGCGGCGGCTTCCGGGCAAACTGCGCCGTAAATCTCAACGGCGAGACCAGTCTCATCCTGACCAAAAAGAATATGGCCGTACACTTCGGCGCGGCCTACGGGGCAGAGACGCTGGAGTACGATCTCTTCGGCGGGGGCGCCACTTCTTTCCGGGCGCTGCTGCTGCGCGCGGGTCAGGACCAGTATGAGACCTCCCTGCGCAACGAGCTCTCCCAGAAGCTCGCGGAAAAGGCGCAGTCCAGAGCCATCTACCAGCGCTGTCTCTTCTGCGTGCTCTACATCGACGGCGAATACATGGGCATCTATGCCCTGGAGGAGCGGCCCAACGCCTCCCTCTATGCCTCTGCCGCCGGTGTCGACATAGACAGCGTGGAGGTCATCGAGGCTCCCGCCCCCTTCAAGAGCGATTTCTACACAAACGTCATCCAGTTCGTCAACAGCAACGACATGAGTCTGGAGGAAAACTACCGCACTTTCTGCAACTACATGGACGTGGACGGTCTGATTGACTGGCTCATACTGGAGGGCTTCTGCGCCAACACAGACATCACGAGCGGCAACCTCCGTTACGCCCGCTCCTACCAGGCGGACGGGCGGTGGCACCTGCTGTTCTACGATCTGGACGCCGCCTTCCGCAGCTTTGACAGCATCCAGAGCAACCTGCTCAATAACTTCGGGGCCAACCGCATCCAGGTGGCCGTCTTCTCGGTGGCGCTGATGAAGAATGCGGAATTTCGCGACAAGTTCCTGACACGCGCAGCCGAGCTTCTCGCCGGTCCCCTTTCGAACGAGTCCGTGCTGGAGGAGATCGACAGCATGGCGGCGCTTCTCCGGCCGGAAATCCCGCGGGATTACAGCCGTGCCGGCAAGGACGAGCGCTCCTGGGACAAGGCGCTCGATAATCTCCGGAGCATGATCCGGGACAGAGACTGGTGCCAGGCCAACATCGAGGGCATCTGCAAGAACTTCGCCCTGACTGCCGCGGAGCGCGCGCAGTATTTCGGGGCCATCGACGGTCAGCACGCGCATTGAGGAGGGGGATATGCCGGATCAGAACGCCAAAAGGGCCCGTCTCTGCCTGCTCTGCTGCGCGGCGCTGACGGTGCTGCTCTGCTGCCGCTGGCAGCGGATCTTCTACCTCATGTGTGCCGACTACATCATCTCCGACGTACCGGCCCATGTCCGCCTCGCCCTGGGGCACAACGACTACAGTCTCGCCTCCTGGATCGTGCGCGGGCTCTGGAGCGCCCTGGGCGAAAGCCGGGGGCAGACCGCCCTCTCCCTCGTGCTGACGGTCAACCAGCTTCTGGGCATGGGGGCGCTTCTTCTGCTCGTCAGACGGATGTTCCCGTCGCTCCATCTGTGGGAGGCGTGGCTTGCGGCGCTGCTTGCCCATGTATGCGGTCCCTGGATCTTTCCGGGACAGCGCGTGATGTACCTCGGCGCCTTTAACGGAAACGTCCTGCACAACATGACCATGCTCTTCAGCAGGACCTTCGTTCCGCTGATCTTTCTGTTTTTCTTCCGGCTCTGGGACCGGAGGCGGGAGACGCTCCCGGTCCGCGATCTCTTGCTCTTTGCCCTGTGCCTGCTGCTCTCCACGCTCTTTAAGCCCAGCTTTCTCGGCGCCTTCGCCCCGGCGGTCTTCCTGCTGCTGGTGTGGGACTTCGCCGTGACGCGCTGCCGCGGCTTCCGCAACGAGTTTCTGATCGGCCTTGCGGTGATTCCCGCGCTGCTGGCGCTCTGGTGGTCCTCCCGGGTTCTCTACGCCTCCGATTTTGCAGGTACGAGCTCCGGCGCCGGCCTGCGGGCCCTGACCCCGGCGCTTGTGGTTCTGCTGCTGCTCAAATACCTGCGCGGTCTGCTGCTGCCGCTCTGGACAGGGATCGTTCAGGAGCCGCGGGAGGAGGCGCGCTCTCACCTGCGTATCGTCTGGGGTGTGCTGGGCACGGCCATTCTGGAGGCGATATGCCTTGCCGAGACGGGTTTTCGCGCAAACGACGGCAACTTTGAGTGGGGCAGTCTTACGCTCGCGCCCACGGTCTTCGCTCTCTCGATCGCGCTGCTGATGCGGCTTTTGGGTGGGAAGACGCCCGCCGCCCGCCGGAAGGCTGCGCTTGGGATCGTTCTGCTGCTGGGCCACCTGGCCGTCGGCGTCTATTGCCTGTGGCGGCCCGACCACGGCGGCTACGACTGGATATGGTTCTGATCACCTGGGAAACTTCGTTTTCCAAGTGAAAACTCGCGCTTATCGCACGCGGCGGCGCGCTTGGCCGACGCGAGCTCCGCTTAGGATGTTTTTAAGGCGGCAAAGCCGCCTCAAAAACGAATGATATAGGAAAAGCCGCCGGGAGTTTTTCCTGCGGCGGGTATGAAGTATGGCTTTTCAATCTCTGGGCTTTGGGGTGTTCCTGAGCCTGGTCTTTCTCCTGTACTGGCTGCTGCCCCGGAAGCTGTGCCGCTTTGTGCTGCTGGGGGCGAGCGTCTGGTTCTATATGAGCTGGGGCAGCGCGTTTTTGCTGGCCCTGGGCTTTGCCGTACTGTTCTCCTTCCTCATGGGGCTTGCGCTGGATGCGGCAGCGGACACCGGGCGGAAAAAGCGCCTGCTTATCCTTGCGGTCTGCCTGTCGCTGTGCCCGCTCTTTCTCTTCAAGTACCTGGGCTTTTTCAGCACATCCCTGTCCGCGGTCCTCGCCCCCTTCGGGCTCAGGCTGCAGCCGGTGACGCTCCGGCTCCTGCAGCCCATCGGCATCTCCTTTTACACCTTTCAGACCGTGGGCTATGAGATCGACGTGTACCGGGGCGAGGTCCGGGCGGAGCGGGATTTTGTGACCTACTCGCTCTTTGTCTGCTTCTTTCCGCAGATCGTCTCCGGCCCCATCCCCCGGGCCGGGGCGCTGATCCCGCAGCTCCGGGAACCGCCGCAGTTTGACTACGCCGCGGCGAGCCGCGGCCTGCGTCAGCTCGTCTGGGGTTTTTTCAAGAAAATGGTCCTCGCGGACCATCTGGCAGCTCTCGTGGATGCGGCTTATGCGGATGTCTCCGCCTGCAGCGGGGGAACGCTGCTGCTCGCGGCGCTGCTGTTCTCCGTGGAAATCTACTGCGATTTTTCCGGCTACTCTGACATCGCCGTCGGCAGCGCGCGGCTTTTGGGGATCGAACTCAGCGAAAACTTCAAAAGCCCCTATCTTGCCGGGAGCATGCGGGATTTCTGGGGCCGCTGGCACATTTCCCTCTCCGCCTGGTTTCGGGACTATGTGTACATCCCCCTGGGCGGAAACCGCGTGAGCCCCCTGCGGCGCGACCGGAACCTGATGCTCACCTTTCTGCTGAGCGGTCTGTGGCACGGGGCAGACTGGACCTTCCTCGCCTGGGGCGGTCTGCACGGTCTGGCCCGCGTGGGAGAGGACCGGCTTGGTCTGAGCCGCCGGGTCTCCGCCTCCGCATTTGCGCGCGCGCTGCGCGTGCTGGGCGTGTTTCTCTTTACAAGCGCGGCCTGGGTTTTCTTCCGGGCAGACAGTCTGGGCGACGCGCTTTATGTGCTCGGCCACCTGTTTTCCGGGATCACATCCCCTGCGGCGTATCTGCACGCGGCCCTCGCCTTTACGGGGGAGCATCTCTTTCTCAGCAAGAAGATCCTGCTCGCGGCGCTGGCGCTGCTCACGGCCTTTGATCTGGCGAATCTCCGGGGAGACGCTTACGCCCTGCTGGACCGGCAGCCGCGGCCGCTGCGCTGGGGTCTCTATCTCGCAGTGGGGATGCTGACGCTGCTGTTCCACTATCACGGGGACGTTTCCTTCATCTACTTCCAGTTTTAGTCGATTGCGAGCGAGGGGACTGCATGAAACGATTTCTGATCAAAACCCTGGCCTTCGCGCTGATCTTCGCGCTCACAGCGGCGGGGATCAGCGTGTATATCGACCCCTACAACGTCTTCCACCCGCTCTCTTATCGGGAGAACGGGGTCGAGCCGAACAAAAACTATATCAAAATGGTTTACATTCTTCACAATCCGGAGAGATTTGACAGCTTTCTTTTCGGTTCCTCGCGGGTGGGCTTTCTCAATCCGCAGAAGCTGACGGGCGCCCGGGCCTACAACATGACGGGTTCCATGGCGCTGCCGAAGGAGCACCTGGACAATCTCAAAACCATGCTGCGCCACGGCATCCGGCCCAGGAACGTCATCATTGAGGTGGACGATCTCTGCTATCGCATGGACCCTGAAAACAACAAACGGGAGCAGCAGCGCGCCCCTTACGAGTATCTGCGCTGCCACCCCCTGGCCTTTGCCGAGTTGTATCTCTGCCCCCGGGTCGCGCTGGATGCCCTGGAGATCATCCGCTACAGCAGCCGAAACCGGCAGGAGGAGGAAGATCTCTATGCCTTCGGCACCACCATCATCTATGGCGAGCGGGGACTCTACCACCCAAAAACGGAGGAGGACCTGTCCGGCCCCTCCTATCTGGACGGGGCGATGGACGCCATGGCGGAGATCGCCGCCCTGTGCCGGGACAACGACATCCGCCTCACGGTCTTTGTCACGCCCCTGCACTATGCCGCCTATGCCGGAGCCGTCGCCCGGGGCGATTACGAGCTTTTCCTGCGCCGTCTCGCGGAGGCGACGCCCTATTATAACTTCAGCGGCTTCAACGATATCACCCTGGATGCGGACAACTACATGGACACGAGCCACTATCTTGCAGAGATCGGGGACATGATCCTGGACTGCATCTGGAACGGGAACACGGATCCCGCGCTCCTCTCCCAGGGCTTCGGGTTTTACACGACGCGGGACAACGTGGAGGAGCTGATCGCCCTTCTGCGGGAGGGCAACGCCGCCCGCGGGCTTACAGCGTGATGGTGTATTTGCTGTTGCTGGCCCAGCCGCCGCTCATATAGAAATCGAAGACCAACGGCTCCTCGAGCTCACCCGCGGTGAGATATTCCCCGAAGCCGTCCTCTCCTCCGAACCAGCGGTAGCCCACCTGATAGCGGACCGAATAGGTCCCGGCGGGCACGTTGACCGAGCCCCGCTCCCCCTGCCGCACATAAAAGCAGACAAGGCCGGGGTTCGGGTTCCCCTCCATCTGGGCGTAGACGTCCGTGACCGTGACGAGACAGGGCCCTGTGAAAGCATAGACCTCCAGGACCCCGCCGCCCTGGACCGTGAAACTGCGGATGAGCTCTGTGCCGGTCTCGGGCTCGAGCTCGATGAGGCGGCTGTCCAGTTCCCGGAAGAGCGCTTCACATTCCGCGATCTCCTCCGGCGCGCTGTACTTCTCCTCGAAGCTCTGCATGGCGCGGAAGGCCTCATAGCAGCGCCCGTCCGCGATCATGCCGCGGATCGTCTCCAGTTCCGCGTCCAGCGCGGCAGGTCTCTTGGTGGGAGACGGCGCCGGGGACTGCACCTCGCTCCCGTCCGGTGTCGGCGCAGCCGTCACCGTGGGCGTGCCCTTGGGCGCCGGGGTATAGACGGAGGCCGCCTCATCCCTTTTCGCACAGCCGCCCAGCAAAAGCACCGCCGCAAGCAGCGACAGAAGGACCCTGGATTTTCCGTCTCGCTTCATAAAATAAGCACCTCCGCATAGAGTATCCTATCGGTACCTTATCACATTGCAGCTTCGTTTTCAACCTTCGCGGGAACGCGGCAGCCGTATTTCATGAAATCCGTACGAAAGATAAAGCCGATTGCGAGAGTCTTGGGCAAGCACCCCGAAGGCGATCAAAACCGTTTTTGAGGGAGCTTTGCTTCTTCGAAACCACCCTGAGCCGAGCTTTGCGAAGCCTCGCGCCGACCGCACGCGGCGTGTCACGCAACGCCGTGTTCGATAAACGCGAGTCCTCGATTGCGAAACCGGAGTTTCGCAATCGACTATATGAAAGATATATTGGGAGGCACACCGACATGGCAATTGCAGGCATCGTTCTTATTCTGATTCTCTTGCTCCTGGGCGCCGCGGCGCGGTATTTTTTCCGCTACACCTTCCTTCGCTCCGACAAGCCGGATCCCTGGAACGACGGACGGGAGAACAAGATCATCTTTGACCGCGCCTTTTTTGAGCGGTCCGACCGGGAGGCTATGGAGATCGTGAGCCGGGACGGGCTCAGGCTCAAGGGCTGGCTCTATGACCGGGGCGCGGATACGACGGTCATTCTCTTTCACGGTTACCGGGGCGGCCCGGAGGAGGTCAGCGGTATCGCCTCCCACCTCTATGAGCAGGGGTTCAACATCCTGCTCATTTACCAGCGCGCCCACGAGCTGAGCGAGGGCAGCTCCTTCACCATGGGATGCCGCGAAAAGCTCGACGCGGCGGACTGGGCCAGGGCGATCGCGGAGAAATACCCGGACGGGAAAATCGTACTCTACGGCTGGTCCATGGGCGGCAACACCGTCATGGGCGCCGTCGGGGAGGATTTGCCGGAGAATGTCCGCTGCGCCGTCGAAGACTGCGGCTACTGCGATCTCGGCGCCCAGCTCCTCTACAGCTGCGAACGGGCCATGCCGAAGCTCCCCTGCAAGGGCCTTCTCATGCGCCTGCTGGATCTCTACTGCCGCTTGAGCAAGGGCTTTTCGATCTATGAATCCAGAACCGTCTCACTCGGAAGATGCAGGATCCCGATGCTCTTCATCCACGGCACGGCGGACGTGATCGTCCCCTATGAGAATCTCGACCGCTGCTATAACGCCTGCGCGGCGGAGAAGCGGCGCTCCACCTACCGGGATATCCCGCACGTAGGCTCCTGCGGCTTAAACCGGGAGCGCTACTTCGGCGAGCTGGACGCCTTTATCCGCGAAAACACAAAATAAGCAGGGAGGCCTGACAGATGTATCTCGATATCACCTACATTATCCTGGTGCTGCCCGCGGTGATCCTCTCGCTTTGGGCGAGCTGGAACGTGAAGCACACCTTCCGGAAATATGAAAAGCAGCAAAACAGCCGCGGCCTCACCGGGGCGGATGCGGCCCGGCGGCTCCTGGACGCGAACGGTCTGCGGGATGTGCCGGTGGAGCGCATCGGCGGCGAGCTCAGCGATCACTACGATCCCGAGGCCCGGGCCGTGCGCCTGTCGGATTCCGTCTGGGGCAGCACCTCCACCGCGGCGGTGGGCGTCGCCTGCCACGAGGTGGGCCACGCCATCCAGAATGCCCAGGACTATTTGCCCGTACGCATCCGCCAGGCCATCATTCCGGCCACGAATCTGGGGGCAAAGCTCTCGGTGCCGCTGCTGATGGCGGGGCTCATCCTCTGCGGCTTCAGCGAGAAGTTTCTCTACCTCGCCTACGCGGGGGTGCTGCTCTACAGTCTCTGCGCCGTGTTCCAGCTTGTGACGCTCCCCACGGAGTTTGACGCCAGCCGCCGCGCGCTGCAGAGCATTGAGAGCATGGGCCTGCTGGCCGACGGAGAGGAGCTCCGAGGCGCAAGGAAGGTCCTGCGCGCCGCGGCTCTGACCTATGTCGCCGCCCTCGCCACTACGTTGATGCAGCTTCTGCGCTTCATCATTTTGGTCAACAACCGCAAACGCTGACCCCCGAAAGGACGGCAGCCTCCCGAAAAAAGAACGCCCCGACCGATACGTGCTTTTCGTATCGGTCGGGGCGTTTTATACTGCTCTACCATTAAAAGCAGACACTGTCTACTTTTATACTGATTTTCATTAAAGAGCAGACAATGGCTGCTTCTTTATAGCGCCTTATGGCGTGTTGAAAACAGTATCAATAGAAGGTGGCGACCGCCTGCTCGGGCGGCTCGCACTCCTCGTGGCTGATATAGGTCAGCACGGGGCCCTTGCGGCCGTAGGCCATGGAGAACTTGAAATTCACCTTCGCGGTGAGGATCATCCAGCCCTCATCCTTCACGGTATCGGCCTTGTCCCAGTTGCACACGAGGGCCGCAAACTGGATATCCTCCACACAGCAGGTCATGACGTGGCGGCCGATGACAAAAGTCTTGGGCGGCAGGCGCTTGCGCTGCAGGGCCTTGGCCTTGAAGCGGACGGTCTTCCCCTCGTACTTTTTGGGCTCCTCGCTCATATCCCGGTACCAGAGGGCGTAGTCGTCGTCCCCGATCTCGATGACAGGGGCGTCCACGTCGAAGGGCAGGGGATCTTCGATATCGTCATAGACCACATTTCCGTCCGGGGCCTCATAGGCGATGTCGGCCCGTCTGGAGGCGCCGCGCACGATCTTGTGAAACTCCATCTTGTCCATGGCCGGGGTGAAGCGGTTGAAGACCACGAGCTCACAGCTCTTGAGCTTGTCGTACACAAGATTTCGCATATTGGCGTTGTAGGTGAGGAACGTGGTCGCGTCGGCGAACATGAACTCCTGGTAGACCATCCAGGTGTCCGGCATGGCGGTGTAGAGTGCGTCCAGAAGCCACATGCCGTTATACTCGATCACCACGCGCTCGCAGCGGGTCTCCTTTGCAAAGCGGGCGAGGTTTTCCTGTGTCAGCTCGCTCTGGTCCCGTATGGTGCGGATCTTCACGCTCTTGTCCGCAAACTGGTCGGGGGCGTACTCCTCCTCCCCCTCCTCGCACAGGAGCAGGAGGGTCCTCTCGCCGTTGCAGAAGCGCTTGTCCTCCAGGGTCTCCTGAATGAACCGGGTCTTGCCGGCCTCCAGAAAGCCGGTGAAGAGATAGACGGGCATGTCCCGCCGGGTGGTATCAGCCAAGGTTGAACAGCTCCTTCAGCGCGTTTTCGTGGATGTGGGAACCGATCACGCAGAAGCGTCCGGTCACGGCCGGGGCGCCGCGGCGCAGGTCGATCTCGCCGGGGACGTAGTCGAAGTAGATCCATTCGCTCTCGCCGGAGTCCACAATGCCCTTTGCGCGCAGAACGGCGCCGAAGCGCTCCGCGTCCTCAAGCTGGCTGAGAATGGCGCGCAGGCCCTCCTCCGTGAACTTCTTCGGGGTCTCCATGCCCCAGCTCTGGAAGATCTCGTCGGCGTGGTGGTGATGGTGGTGCTCGTGCTCATCGTCCTCATCGTCGTCATGGTGATGGTGGTGGCACTCGCACTCCGGATCGTCGCACTCCTCACCGTCCTCGTGATGGTGGTGATGGTGGTGCTCATGCTCCTCGTCCTCATCCTCAGCATGGTGGTGATGCTCGTGCTCGTGCTCATCGTCCTCATCGTCGTGGTGATGGTGATGGTGGCACTCGCACTCGGGGTCGTCGCACTCCTCCTCGTCGTGGTGGTGATGGTGGTGATGCTCGTGCTCCATCTCCTCCAGGGCGTGCTTGAGACCGTTCTGATCCATGGCCTCGCGGATCTGCTCGCCGCTGAGCTGGGCCCAGGGTGTGGTGATGAGGCCGGCCTCCGCGTTGAGGGCCTTGAGGATCTCGGTCGCCTCGAGGATCTTCTCGGGCTTTGCGGTGTCCGTGCGGCTCATGACGATGAGGTCGGCATTCGCGACCTGGTCGTTGAAGAACTCGCCGAAGTTGCGCATGTACATCTTGGCCTTGCC
>CAMHEN010000071.1 GCA_946184165.1 uncultured Clostridia bacterium
CGGCAAAGCGCAGTCAAAGAAGTCCTAAAAAGGACTTTTTTGACAAGCTGAAACCGCCCTCCTCGGAGGGCGGTTTTCATTTCTATTCATGTACGCCGAGGAGACTCAGCGCGAGCTTTGCAAAGAGGCTGCCGAAGCCGATGCGGGGCACATCCTCGGCCGCGCAGAGAGGCACCTCCGCGAGGGGCTTCCCGCCCACCGTCACGCGCAGGCTTCCGATGCGCTGCCCTTTTTTGAGCGGCGCCGGCACGGAGGAGGGGAGGGACAGCGCGTACGCCGGCGACTCTCCCTTGGGGGCGAGCTGTACGCCCGGACCCTCCGGCACAAGCGGCACGGTCTTCTTCGCTCCCAGCTCCACCGGCATCATGGGCAGCGCCCCGTTCGTGAGGGGAATCAGACGGAAATTTGCAAAGGCGTAGCTCAAGAGCGTCTCCGCGTCCCGGTTGCGGGAATCCGCCGTCTCCCCGTGCATGACGACGGCGATATATTCCGCCCCGTTCCGCTCCGCCGTGGCGGAGAGACAGTAGCGGGCCGTGGAGGTGTATCCGGTCTTGAGACCCGTGCAGCCCGGGTACCAGTAGACGAGCTTGTTTGTGTTCACGAGCTCAAAGCTGCCGTCCCGGATGCTGTCCATCCAGATGGTCGTATATTCCTTGACGGCCTCGTGGCGGATGAGCTCCCGGGACATGAGGGCCACGTCGCGGGCGGTGGTGAAGTGCTGCCCGTCGTCAAAGAGTCCGGTGCAGTTGGAAAAATGCGTGTGCGTGAGCCCCAGCTCCTTCGCCCGGTCGTTCATCTTTTTGACGAAGGCCTCCTCGCTGCCGCATAAAAATTCCGCCATGGCCACCGCGCAGTCGTTGGCCGAGACGACGGCAATGCACTTGAGCATGTCGCGGACCGTCATGCGTTCCCCGGCCTCGAGATAGACGCAGCTCCCGCCGAAGGAGGCCGCCCGTTCGCTCGCCACCACCGTGTCCTCCGGACCGAAGGCGCCGCTCTCCATGGCCTCGAAGATCAGCAGCATGGTCATGATTTTTGTGACGCTTGCCGGAAAACCGGGCTCATCCGCTTTCTTTTCGTACAGCACCTGCCCGGTCTCCTTCTCCATCAGAATGGCGGCGGGCGCGGCGATCGCAAGCGCCGGAGCCTCGGCGTGCGCAGCTGCGCCGAAGGGAAGCCGGAGCAGGCTCAGAACAAGAACAAAACAGACGCTGCGTTTCATAGACCCCTCCCAAAGCGATTGTTGATAGCTGGTAGGAGACTATGTATGACAAAACGGTTTTATTCAACGGTTTACAGGATTATGTATAAAACGACAAGATTTGGCAAGATATTCATGAAGAAATAATGAACGGGAAACAGACGGCAAGCAGGTTTTGAACACTTTCAACAGGGTTTTCAACAATTTCACCAAGGAATATTATGAGCGAATACCCGATGAATAGTTGACATAACGCAATTACAGAAGGAAAACAAACGGTTTTCAAACAGAAAAGCGGAAACGGGTGCTTGACGGCGGCGCATTCTGCGGATAAAATGTTGACAGAAATGTAAGGCAATTGTCTGCCCGGGGAGGAACGGCCTATGAGACGGCATTTTCACTGGGACAAAAAATATCTGTACTGGGGCATCACGGCTTTCTGTGTGATCGCCTGCGCCATTTTGTTTTTCATGGCGCTCAACTATCTGGACATCGTCCAGGATACCATCGCCAAGCTGACGCGGATTCTCAGCCCCTTCATCTGGGGCCTCGTGATCGCTTATCTGCTCAACCCCCTGGTCCGCTTCCTGCAGCACAAGGCGCTGGGGCCGCTCTGCGGAAAGCTCTTTTCCCGGCGCGGCGGAAAGGGGAGCGGTCTTGCCCGCGGCGTCTCCGTTGTCCTTGCGGAGATCTTCATGCTGGCCATCATCACGGGCCTCTTCTTTATGATCATCCCGCAGCTCTACAGCAGCATTGAGACCATCGTCACGAATTCTCCGGCCTATATCGAATCCCTGACCGCCTGGGTCAGCAAGCTGCTCAACGATTTCCCGGAGATCCGGGACTATGTGGCGCAGATGCTGGGTGACGTCAATACCGATATCGTCGCCTGGCTGCAGACCACGATCCTGCCGAAGCTGGGAAGCCTGCTGTCCAATGTGGGCACGGGCGTGCGCTATGTGGTCACGGGGGTCTATAACCTTGTCATCGGCATCATTGTGTCGGTCTACATCCTCGGCAATTACGAGACCTTCACCGCCAACGCCAAGCGCCTCCTGTACAGCGTCATGAACGTGGAGACCGCCAAAAAGTTTTTGGACGGCGTCCGCTTCACGGACAGGACCCTGACCGGCTTTCTCAACGGCAAGCTCGTGGACTCCGCCATCATCGGCCTGATCTGCTACATCGTGTGCGTTGTGCTGAACATGCCCTATGCCCTGCTGGTGAGCGTGCTGATCGGTGTGACCAATATCATTCCCTTCTTCGGCCCCCTGATCGGCGCCGTGCCGAGCGCCATCATCATTCTGATGGTGAACCCGGTCAAGTGCCTGATCTTTGTCGTCTTTGTCATCATCCTCCAGCAGGTGGACGGGAACTTCATCGGCCCCAAGATCCTGGGCAGCTCCGTCGGCATCAACGGCTTCTGGGTCATGTTCTCCATCATCGTGGGAGCGGGCCTCTTCGGCTTCTGGGGCATGCTGCTCGGCGTGCCTGTGTTTGTGGTCATCTATACCATGGTCAACGAGGGCATCAGCAGAAAGCTGCGCCGCAACGATCTGCCCGTGAAAACGGAGGAGTATGCCAACCTGAATTACATCGACCCCATCACCCTGCAGGTGATTCACCACGGAGACGAAGAGAAACCGTAGAGAAGGGGCTGCGTCACAGGATACAACAGAAGACCGTAGGGGCCGATGCCCACATCGGCCCGCCGTTTCTCACCCTTGTGTGTGATTTGGCGGGTCGGTCTGGGGATCGACCCCTACGCTTGCATTTGCTGTTTATCTGTGGGCAAGGCTGCCCTGCGCGTCGTGCAGGGCGGCGGCGAGGGCTTCGACGTCCTCCATGGTGCTGAAGCGCGAAAACCCGATGCGCAGGGCCCCGTCGATGAGCCGGGGCTCCATGCCGATGGCCTCCAGTACATGGCTGCGGGCGCCCTTCTTGCAGGCGGAGCTGCGGGAAACATAGATTTCCCGCGCTTCGAGAAAGTTCATGAGTACCTCGCTCCGGTAGCCGGGAAGGGATACGGAGAGGATGTGCGGCGCCGCGGTGTCGAGGATCCGGATCCCCGGGACGGCCTGCGAAAGCCGCTCCTTTGCCGCGGCCTTGAGCGCCGCCATATGGGCGGCGTTTTCCCGCAGTCCCGCCTTCGCGATGCGCGCCGCCTCCCCGAAGGCCGCGATCTGCGGCATGGCCTCGGTCCCGGCGCGGCGGCCCTCCTCCTGTGCGCCGCCCAGGATATACGGGCGCAGCCGCAGCCCCCTGCGGATGTACAGGGCGCCGATGCCCTTGGGGGCGTGGATCTTGTGGCCGCTCACACTGATGAGATCGGCGCCGAGGGTTTTGGGCGTGAAGTCCAGCTTCAAAAAGCCCTGCACCGCATCCGTGTGCAGGAGCGCGCCGGAGCCCGCCTCCTTCAGAGCCCGGGAAACGGCGGAGATATCCGTCACCGCGCCGGTTTCGTTGTTGACCAGCATGAGGGAAACGAGTATAGTATCGGGGCGGAGTGCCTCCCGCACGGTCTCCGGCGTGATGGCGCCGGTGCGGTCCGGCTTGAGATACGTGACTTCATAGCCGCGCCGCTCCAGCTCCTCAGCGGATTTCCGCACGGCGTCGTGCTCCACGAGAGAGGTGATGACGTGACGGCCGCGGCGGCTCATGGCCTCCGCGCCGGAGAGCAGGGCCCAGTTGTCGCTCTCGGACCCGCAGGAGGTGAACACCAGCTCGCCCGCCTCGCAGCCCAGCGCACCGGCCACAGACCGGCGTCCGCGGTCCAGGAGCTTTTTTGCCTCCCGCCCCTTGGTATAGGTGGAGCTCGGGTTGCCGTAGGTCTCCAGCATGGCGTCCAGCGCCGCCCGGGCGGCCTCGGGGCAGACGCGGGTGGTGGCCGAATTGTCCAGATAGTGTTCCATTTATGGTAACCTCTTTATGTAAAATAAATTACGTTAATAATATTATGTCAACAAAACAGGGGACGGAGATAAACATGAAATATATTATAGCCACTCTCGGCTGCAAGGTCAACCAGTATGAGTCCCAGGCCATGGAGAGCTTCCTGAACGAGCGGGGATTCGAGCGCGCCGTGCCCGGGGAGATCGCCGACGCCGTGATCGTCAACACCTGCGCCGTCACCGCTGAGAGCGGGCGGAAATCCCGCCAGCTCATCCGCCGCCTGCGCGGGGAGAATCCCGGGGCCATACTCGCGGTCTGCGGCTGCTATTCCCAGATCGAGCCGGACGCCGCGGCGGAGATCGGGGCGGACGTGATCTTCGGCGCAGCCGAGCGTTTCAAACTCGTGGAGGCCGTGGAGAGAGCCCTGTGGGAGGGTGGGAAGATCCGGGAGATCGACGAGCCCTTCAAGCGCCGCAGCTTTGAGCCGCTGCCCGCCGGGGCCGCCGAGCACCGCACCCGCGCCATGCTGAAGATCCAGGACGGCTGCGTGAATTTCTGCACCTACTGCATCATCCCCTATACCCGCGGCAGACTCCGCAGCCTCCCGCTCGCTGACGCGGCCCGGGAGACCGCGCGCCTCGATGCCGAGGGCTTTCGAGAGATCGTCCTCACCGGGATCGAGGTGGCCTCCTACGGCGTCGATCTGCCGGGAAAGCCCGGCCTTGCCGACGTGATCGAAACGGTGGCCGATAACGCCCCGCACATGCGCATCCGCCTCGGCTCCCTCGAGCCCACGGTCATCACGGAGGACTTCTGCCGCCGCCTCAAAGCGACGGGAAAGCTCTGCCGCCATTTCCACCTCTCCCTCCAGTCCGGCTGTGACCGGACCCTGAAGGCCATGAACCGCAAGTACGACACGGCGACCTTCTTTGAAAAGACGGAGCTTTTGAGAAGGTACTTTCCCGGCTGCGCTCTGACGGGCGATCTGATCACCGGCTTCCCCGGAGAGACGGAGGAGGACCGGGCGGCGACGCTCGCCTTTCTTGAAAGATGCCGCTTTGCCGATATGCACGTCTTTCCCTACTCCCGCCGGCCGGGGACCCCGGCGGACGAGATGCCCGATCAGCTGAGCCGTGCCGTCAAGGAGCGGCGCGCCCACGAGGCCCAGCGCCTCTGCGACGCGCTGCACCGCGACTATCTCGCCGCCTCGGTGGGACAGATCCTGCCGGTACTGTTTGAGACGGAGGAGGACGGATTTTCCGTCGGCCACAGCGACACCTACATGCCGGTCCGGGTCCCGGGGGAGAATCTGCGCGGGACGCTGCGGGATGTGAGCATTACTGAGGTTTCCGGCGAGCTGCTGATCGGCAGTTTCGTGGATTTTCCCTAATTGACGAAACAGGGAATCAATAGTAAAATATACACAAATATGACAGTCTGTTTTTGGAGAGAATACCTATGGAGAACGATCGGGTCTACAATTTCGCGGCGGGTCCCTCGACCATGCCGGAGAGCGCGCTGAAAACCGCGGCGGCGGAGCTTCTGAATTTCCGCGGCAGCGGCATGTCCGTCATGGAGATCAGCCACCGCAGCGCCCTCTTCCAGGACGTCTTCGACAGCGCCTGCGGGAAGCTCAGAACGCTCATGCACGTGCCGGACACACACGAGATCCTGCTCCTGCAGGGCGGCGCCACCACGCAGTTTGCCGCCATCCCCATGAACCTGATGGAGGGGGGCACGGCGGACTACGCCGTCACGGGCAACTTCTCCGCCAAGGCGGCGGAGGAAGCGGGCAAGTACGGCACAGCCCACATCTCAGCGAACACCAAGCCCGGCGGCCACGACAGGATCCCGGCCCAGGAGGAGCTGAGCTTTTCGGAGGACGCGAAGTATTTTTACTACTGCGCGAACAACACCGTCTACGGCACCGAGTGGCACTACGTGCCCGAGACCGCAAGCCCCCTGGTGTGCGACATGTCCTCGGATATCCTCTCCCGCGAGGTGGACGTCTCCAAATACGGGCTCATCTACGCGGGCGCCCAGAAGAACATGGCCCCTGCCGGGCTCACGGTGGTCATCCTGGACCGGTCCCTCGCGGGGCGCGAGCTGCCTTATACGCCCAAAATGCTCAGCTACAAGACCATGATCGAAACCGGCTCCATGCTCAACACCCCGCCGTGCTGGTGCATCTATATGCTGGATCTCACCCTCGACTGGGTGATCGAACAGGGCGGCGTCAAGGCCATGGAAGAGAAACGGCACGCGCGCGCGGCGCTTTTGTATGACTATCTCGACAACAGCCGCCTCTTTAAGCCCCACGCCCTGCCCGGCTCCCGCAGCTTCATGAACGTCACCTTCCGCACCGGCAGCGACGCGCTGGACGCCGCCTTCATCAAGGGCGCGGCGGCGCGCGGTCTCGTCAATCTCAAGGGCCACAAGATCACCGGCGGGATGCGCGCCTCGATCTACAACGCCATGCCGGTGGAGGGAGTCAAGGCGCTCATCGCCTATATGAAGGAGTTTGAACGCGAAAATGCTTAAAATCAGAACCATGAACACCATCTCCGAGCATGGCACCGGCGCGCTCGAAAAGCGCGGCTGCCTTGTCGGACCGGAGGTGGAGAATCCCGACGGGATGCTCATCCGCAGCGCGAACGTCCACGGCATGGAGTTCGGCGAGAACATGCTCGCCATTGCGCGGGCGGGCGCGGGCTTCAACAACATCCCCATCGAGGAGTGCGCCGAGCGCGGCATCGTCGTCTTCAACAGCCCCGGCGCGAATGCCGAGGCCGTCAAGGAGCAGGAGATCGCCTCTCTCGTCATGGCCTCCCGCGACATCGTCGGCGGCATTGAGTGGGTCCGCTCCATCGCGGACGAGGGGGACAGCATCCCCGAGATCGTGGAGAAGGGCAAGTCCTCTTTCGCGGGGCCCGAGCTTCTGGGCAAGACGCTCGGCGTGGTGGGTCTCGGCGCCATCGGCGCGCTGGTGGCAAACGCCGCCCTCGATCTCGGCATGGTGGTCTACGGCTTCGACCCCTTCATGTCCGTGGACGCCGCCTGGCGCCTCTCCCGCGACGTCATCAAGGCCGAGGATCTGGACACCATTTATGAGAAGGCCGATTATATCAGCATCAACGTCCCCTATAACGAGCAGACACACCACATGTTCGACGACGAGGCCTTTGCCAAGATGAAGCAGGGCGTGCGCATCGTGAACGAGTCCCGGGCCGAGGTGGTGGACGACGAGGCCATGACCCGCGCCCTCGACTGCGGCAGGGTCGGCAAGTATGTGACGGACTTTCCGAACAAGGTCATCCTCCGGGCCCCGAATGTGATTGCCATGCCGCACCTCGGCGCCTGCACCCCCGAGAGCGAGGACCGCTGCGCCGCCATGGCCGCGATGGAGCTCTATGACTATCTCGTAAACGGAAACATCAAAAACTCCGTCAACCTGCCGGACGCGACCCTGAGCCGCATGGGCGTCTGCCGTCTCTGCGTGCTGCACCGGAACAAGCCGCGCATGATCACGCGCATCCTCGATTTCATCAGCGACCGCAACATCAACGTCGAGCATATGATCAACAAGCCCCGCGGCGGCTACGCCTACACCATCGTGGACCTCGGCGAGTCGATCGGCGAGCCTACCGCCGCCGCCATCCGCGCCATGGACGATGTGCTCAGAGTCCGCGTGCTGTACTGACGGATAGGTTGACATAATCAAAAAAGTCGACAGGATAACACTGGGGAAGGGACGCCCCTCCCGCGCGGATAGAAGTATCAACACGCAAAGAATGTACGGCGATTTCGTGGAATATCACGATTTCGCCGTACATTGCTTTTAAATGATCTCCCTATGCTGCCGGGCGGGGCAAGCCCCGCCCCTACGGAGTTCCTCTAAGCTCCCTTTTCGAAAGGGAGCTTAGAACGCGTAGGGGACGGCGTCCTCGACGTCCCGCAAAGCCGCGACGCGGTACAGGCGTACCACGATGCGCCAGCGTCCCTGCCTGTCCGTAGGGGAGGGGCTTGCCCCTCCTGCGTGGTGAAACCTTTCCCGCACCTCCGCGCCCGGGCGAATGCGTAAACCGACATGGTGCCGCCTGTCGTAGGGGCCGATGCCCTCATCGGCCCGGGCACGGGGGAACCAACGTTTTTTCCTCCGCGCCCGGGCGAATGCGTAAAACCGACATGGTGCCGCCGGGCGGTCGAGGACGCCCGCCCCTACGGTGCGGACGCACGTTTCGCCTCTGTATGCGCGTTTGCGATGCGGGCCGATGAGGGCATCGGCCCCTGCGGAGGAAGGGAAGCCCCCTGCGGCACGGTTGGGGCTTTGCGCCATTTGTTCACAAACAGGGCCTTGAAAAAACCGGCGCGATGGACTACTATACATTTTGAATATACTTGAAAGGCGGCTTGTCAGTCCCTGTCATTCTGAGGAGCTTTGCGACGAAGAATCCCGTGGATCACCGGGGGCTTTCGCCGGCGCGAAGCCATGACACGGTGAAAGCTGCCTTGGGAGCCGGTCTCATGAAGAGTATCTATCTGCGCAATTTCACAGCGATGGCGGTTCTGGTGTTCTTCTGCATGATGCTGATCTGTCTGTCCTTCGTGGGCATCGGCAGGATGCACCTGATGCGCGTCCTGCAGGCGGATATGGTCGAGAGCGCGAATGAGGTCTCCCGCATCGCCGCCGCCGTCGGGCAGAGCGACACGCTCGACAGCTGGCTGCTCGGCATGAACGTGAGCGCCATCGCCAATTCCACCGACAATCTGATCTTCGTGGCGGACGCGGACGGATGCATCGTGCGCTGCTCCGACAAGCCCACCCGCTGCCGCCACATCGGGCAGATCCTGCCGGAGACCGTGCTGGCCCACACGCGTGAGCACGGCGGCTTCGGGCTGACAGATCTCGGCGGCATCTACAGGGAGGCGCTCTATGTCGTGAGCCGCGACATCACCTCGGAGGCCGACGGGCGCTGCCTGGGGTATGTCTTTGTGGCGAGCGAGCCGGGAAAGATCCTGGGCGACTGGTCCGCTTTCCTGATCCTCGCCTCGGTGGTGACGGTGGCGATCCTCTTTGTCTTCCTGCTCGTGACGCTGGTATACTCCAAGCGCATGGCGCGGCCTCTGGATGAGATCGCCGCCGCCTCCCGGAAATTTGCCCGGGGCGATTTCTCCGTGCGCGTGCGGCAGGAGTACGACTCCACCGACGAGATGGGCGCGCTCATCGACTCTTTCAACAAGATGGCGGACTCTCTTGAGGTGGCGGAGGCCCGCAGGAGCGAGTTCATCGCGAATGTCTCCCACGAGCTGCGCACGCCCATGACCACCATCGCGGGCTTTGCCGACGGGATCCTGGACGGCACCATCCCCCGGGAGGAGGAGAAGAAGTACCTGGTCTCCATCCGGGACGAGACCCGCAGACTCTCCCGCCTCGTGCGGGATATGCTGGATGTGTCGGCGGCGCGGAACCTCGCCGCGGACCCCAGCCGGCGCACGGTGTTTGATCTCAACGAGCTCGTGCTGCAGACGCTGCTGAGCTTCGAGGACCGGGCTACGCAGAAAAACCTGGACGTGGACCCGCAGCTTCCCGAGAACGATATCATGGTCGTGGCGGACAAGGACGCCATCACCCGCGTGATCTATAACCTTCTGGACAACGCCGTGAAGTTTGCAAACCCCGGAAGCTGCCTGACCCTGCGCCTCTATAAGGACGGAGAGAAGGCCTATGTCTCTGTCAAGGATATCGGGGAGACGATCCCGCCGGACGACCTGCCCTTTATATTCGACCGTTTTCACAAGTCCGACCGTTCCCGCAGCCTGGATAAGGAGGGGATGGGGCTCGGGCTCTACCTCGTCAAGGCGATCATCAACGGGCATGACGAGGATATCGCCGTCAAGAGCGAGGACGGCATGACCGAATTCGTCTTTACACTGAAGCTGGCAAAATAAGGAGAACGCCATGAACAACGAACAGAACGAGAGAGCTTTCAACTGGTACGCGCCCCTGCAGCCGGACGGGAGACAGCCCGCGGCCGCGGAGACGGTGCGTACAGAGAGAAAAAAGAAGAGGGGGCTGTCAACCCCCTGGCGCGTGTTTCTGTGCACGCTGATCGTCGTGGGCCTCATCACAGGAAGTTCCCTTCTCTTTGCCGACAGGACCGAGCCGCCCGAGCTGCCCACGGCCCCGGCGGACACGATCCCCTATCTGCAGCAGCCCTACGACCCCGAGGCGCCGGCGGACTTCCCGGAGGACTGGCGGGAGTTTTTCGACTCCTTCTTTATTCCCGCGGAGGCGGAGGGCAGCAAGACCACCAACATCCCGACGGTCGGGACGAGACCGGAATGGGAGCTCACCCTGACGGCGCCCGGGGAGTCGGAGCTGTCGCTGCAGGAGATCTACCGGCAGGTTTCAAGCTCCATCGTGATGGTGCACTGCATGAAGGACGGCTTCAGCGGCTATTACTTCGGCTCCGGCATTATTGCGAGTGAGGACGGCATCATCATCACAAACTCCCATGTGCTGGAGGACTGCGACAGCGCCACCGTCACGCTCTCGGACAACAGGCAGTTTCCCGCCCTGCTCGTGGGCGCGGACTGGACGAGCGACATCGCCGTTTTGAAGATCGAGGCGGAGGGGCTGCCTGCCGCCGTCTTCGGGGACAGCGACGCCCTCTCGGTGGGCGAACATGTCGCGGCCATCGGCAATCCCCTGGGGGAGGAGCTGCGCGCCAGCATGACGGACGGGATCATCTCCGGGACCGCCCGTGAAATGGATTACGATGGACACGCCATCCGCATGCTCCAGACCAACGCCGCCATCAACGAGGGCAACTCCGGCGGCGCGCTCGTAAACATGTACGGCCAGGTCGTGGGCGTGACCAACATGAAGATGTATTCCTACTATTCCCCCATCGAGGGGCTCTCCTTCGCCGTGCCGAGCACCACCATCTCCATGGTGACAAACGGCCTCATCCGTGACGGCGTCGTCAGGGGCCGCCCGGCTCTCGGCATCACCGTGGGGGCCATTACGGAGCCGGTGGCCGAGCAGTACGATCTGCCCTGTGGACTCTATGTCTCCGCCGTGTCGAAGGGGTCGGACGCCGCCGGCAAGATCCGGGAGGGCGATATCGTCACCGCCGTCAACGGCAAGCCCGCCAGAACGACGGAGGATATCCTCCTCGAGAGGGAGAACATGCAGGTGGGCGATCCCATCACCTTTACCGTCTGGCGCGATGGGGAGAGCTTCGACGTCACCTTCAAAGCAGTGGATCACAACGACGTATACTGAGTGCGCAGCAGGGCAAAAGCGCCGACCGCAGCGCAGGGGCGATCCACGAATCGTCCGGCGGCATAATGGCGGCATAATGAACAAAAAACAGAACCCCGGGCGAATCCGTACAGTACCGTACCGATTCGCCCGGGGTTTCATACTATTATCTGATTAAAAGATTTACTGTGAAAGCTCCGCTTCCACAGTAAA
>CAMHEN010000072.1 GCA_946184165.1 uncultured Clostridia bacterium
GCGCGCTGCAAAATGCGAAAACCCGTCATTCCGAACCAGTGACCGATGTCACTGGCGTGGGAATCCGTCTCTTTTACGGAGAAGAAAACGGATTGCCGAGACCGGTTTGAGAACCGGTCTCGCAATGACAGCGCATTTTGCAACGCGCCCCTGATTTGTTCTGTTTTACCGGAAGCGCTTCTGCTCGGCGTCGTAGTCGAAGCCGACGGCGGAGAGGGTCGCCTCGAGCGCGGCGCGGTCGAGATCCTCCTCCTCGCAGAGAGTGTCGAGATCGGGATAGACGTCCCGCAGGCGGGTGTTGACCCAGCTCAGCAGGATCATGGGGTCCTTCGGGATCATGGGCGCCTCCTTATTCCGGGCGGCCGCCGCCGCAGAGATAGAGGTCCGCGGGCAGACCGGGGCCGCAGTGGGCGCCGATCACGACGCCGGGACTTGTGACGGGGATATGATGCTCCTCCGGATAAGCTCTCGGCAGGCCCGGGGCGGAGGAGGCGGCAAGGATATAGTCCATAGGGCGCTCCTTCGAGATTCTCATTTTTTCAAGACATTCTACCACAGACGGCAGCGCGCGGCAATGGACAAAACGCCGGACTTGACAAGAGACGCCTCCGTTTATATAATAAGTATAGATGAAAAGGGAGCCGGGCCGGTGCCGCGGCTCTTTCGGTTTTACGGAAAAAACAGGAAGAAAGAGGGAGAGGACCTTGACGTTGCTGCAGTATATGAACAGCCAGTTCTCCATACCGCAGAATCTGGATTTTTGCCTGCGCGTCTTCATCGCCGCCGTGTTCGGGGGCATCCTGGGTTTTGAGCGCAGCCGCCGCTTCAAATCCGCCGGCGTGCGCACCCACATCGTCGTCTGCTGCACGGCCTGCCTCATGATGATCGTCTCCAAGTACGGCTTCGCGGACCTCACCTCGGTGGAGGGGGTCAGCTTCAACGGCACCCGCGGCGCGGACTCCGCCCGTATCGCGGCCCAGGTGGTCAGCGGCATCAGCTTTCTGTGCGCCGGCGTCATTTTTAAAGACGGCGGCTCCATCAAGGGTCTCACCACGGCGGCGGGCATCTGGCTCACGGCGGGTCTGGGGCTTGCGATCGGCGCGGGCATGATCGTCGTCGCCACCTTTTCGCTCGTGTTCCTCTACGCCCTGCAGAAGCTCATGCACCGCTTCGCCATCGGGGCGGACGCCTACGCCGGCAACCGCCTGCAGTTCACGGTGAAAAACGGCTATGATTTCAACTCCGCCCTTGAAAAGCAGCTCAAGGAATGGAACGCCGTGGTCACCGACAGCAAGGTCACCCGCCGCCAGGAGGAGGGGATCACGGACTACAACCTCGTCGTGCGGCGGCACGAGGAGATCAGCTACGCCGAGATCAAAAACTTCATGGCCGGCAGAAACGACATCATCGCCGCGAGCAACAGCCCCCTGCGGTAAGCGTACATAAAGAAGGCCGCCCCGCTCTCCCTGTCCGGAGAGCGGGGCGGCTTCTCTGCGTTTACAGAATCTCGTTGATCTTGCTCTCGATGATCTTGGCCACATCCTCGGGGACGATCTTCTTGCTGACGACAAGGTCGAAGATCTCACCGCAGCTCTTCTTGTTGAAGAGCTTGATGGGGTACTTCATGATCTGGGGCGCGTACTGCTCGATGATCGCCTTGCACTGGGGGTTGGCAAAGCAGTCCTTCACGGTCAGACTTCTGAAATCCATGCTGATTCCTCCTGTATAAAAATATGGTTGCTTTGACTGCGAAAGTCCCTGTCCCGCGGAGAAGACCGATCCGTTTTTGAGAGAGCTTTGCTTTCTCAAAAACACCCTGAGCCGAGCTCCGCGAGGCCTCACGCCGACCAAACGCGGCATATCACGCCTTGCCGCGTGCGATAAGCGTGAGCTCTCGCTTGCGAAGATTGTTCGCAAGCGAATTGAATTTTATGCGTGTGCTTCAAAGGACGCGTGGGGGTTTGTGGCCTCGGTCTGCTCCAGCATGGCGGCGGCCCAATCGCTGCCGCCCTCCTTGGCGCGGGTGTACCAGCGGCCCGCCTCGTCGAGATTCTGGGTCACGCCGAGTCCGTTCTGATACAGATAGCCGATCTGAGCCTGGCCCTGGGCGTTGCCCTGCTGGGCGGCGCGGTTGTTCCACTCCATGGCCCGGGCGTAGTCGATCTCCACCCCGAGCCCGTTCTGGTACATGTAGCCGATCTGGGCCTGGGCGTCGGCATAGTCCTCATCGGCGGCGCGGAGATAGAATTCCATCGCCTTGGCGTAGTCCTGACCAAGGCCGCCCCTGCCGTCGAGATACAGGTCGCCCAGGAGCTTCATCGCGGCGGGGTTGCCCGTATCCGCGAGCTTCTGCAGACCGGCGGCCGCGCGGGCATAGAGAGCGTCGGCCTTCGCGGCGTCCACCTTGCGTGCGGTCTCCACGGCGTAGTTCCCGGTGGCGTCCGCCGCATTCGAGACGTGGTTCGGCGCCGGGGCGTCGAAGAAGGCGGCGAGACTCATGAGCTCAAAGGGCGTGAGATTCTGGGCCTCCGCGGCTTTGGTTGCGGCGTCCAGGGCGATCTCATGGTTCTTTTCCACGCCGTGCCCCTCGGCAAAGCAGGCCGCGAGATAGCACATGCTCATGCCGTAGTCCGGGGAGGCGGGGTCCGTCTCGTCCGCCACGGCGACGAATTTGATGTAGCGGCGGGCGGCCTCGTCCCGGTCCATGGCGCGGCCCTTGCCGTAGAAGGCGGCGTCGGCCAGCAGGTAGGCGGCGCTGGGGTATCCGTCTGCGGCGGCCGTCTCCAGGAAGTGGAGGGCGCGGCTCTCGTTCACGCGGATGCCGAGACCGAGGTAGTAGGCCTTGCCCAGCAGGGCGGCGACGGACGCGTCTCCGCTGTCGGCGAGGGCGCTTGCCTTTGCGAAGGCGGCGTCGTAATCGCCGGCATCAAAAAGCGCTGTGGCCTCTGCGGCGAGAGCGGCAACATCGGGCGCGGGGGCCTCCTCCGCCCAGGCGGACAGGGAGCCGCCGCACAGCATCAGCGCCAGTGTCAGCAAGACAGCGATCATTCTCTTCATAAAACGGTTCTCCTTTGATTATCATTCATATTCTGTAACTTTATTATTATATAACGCGGCCGCGGCTTTTTCAACCGCCGAAACGCGGCGGCGCGTAAACATTTTGAAAACTGCGGCGTATGCTGATACTATCCCCTGATAGAAACCAGACAGTCCTTCCGGCAAAATATGCGCCATGCTTCGTTGAAGCCCTTGACCATATATCTCCATTATGCTCTGCGGGCTTCGCCTCGCCTGACACAAATTTTGCTCGGAAATCCTTATCCGCTTTCTATCAGGGAATAGTATTAGACGCCGGGGAAGGCGCTTTGTTCCCGAAATTTTCTGTGGATTTTTGCGCGGTATCCTGCTATACTTACAACGGAATCAGAAAGAAAGGCCGGGTTTTGCCCGGAATTTTGAAAGGAGACAGAATCATGGGTCTTATCAAAGCAGCCTTGAGCTCCGTGAACAGCGTGCTCGCCGATCAGTGGAAGGAGTACTTCTACTGCGATTCGCTCAGCAGCGACGTGCTGGTTGTACGCGGCCAGAAGCGCAAGAGCGGCCGCTCCGGCAACAACGGCAGCGACAATATTATCTCCAACGGCTCCGTCATCGCCGTGGCGGACGGTCAGTGCATGATCATCGTCGACCAGGGCAAGATCGCGGAGCTCTGCGCCGAGCCGGGTGAGTTTACGTACGACGCCTCTACCGAGCCCTCCGTCTTCGCGGGCAATCTGGGCGACAGCATCGGCGAGGTGTTCAAGGTCCTCGGCAAGCGCTTCACCTTCGGCGGGGAGATCCCCAAGGATCAGCGCGTGTACTACTTTAACACCAAGGAGCTCGTCGGCAACAAGTACGGCACGCCCTCGCCCGTACCCTTCCGGGTGGTGGACACGCGCGCCGGGATCGATCTCGACATCGGCATCCGCTGCTTCGGCGAATACTCCTACCGCATCGCAAACCCCATCCTCTTCTACACCAACGTCTGCGGCAACGTTACCTCCGCCTACACCCGCGATCAGCTTGATAACCAGCTCAAGACCGAGCTGCTGACCGCCCTCCAGCCCGCCTTCGCCAAAATTTCCGACCAGGGCATCCGCTACTCCAGCCTCCCCGGCCACACCGCCGAGATCGCCGACGCCCTCAACGAGGTGCTCTCCAATAAGTGGCGCGACCTCAGGGGTCTCGAGATCGTCTCCTTCGGCGTCTCCAGCGTGAAGGCCAACGAGGAAGACGAGAAAATGATCAAGGAGCTGCAGCGCAACGCGGCCTTCCGTGATCCCACCATGGCGGCGGCCCATCTCGTCGGCGCTCAGGCGGCGGCCATGCAGGACGCGGCAAACAACGCGGGCGGCGCGGCTGTCGGCTTCATGGGCATGAACATGGCGGCCCAGGCCGGCGGTGTGAACGCGGCGAACCTCTACGCCATGGGCAGCCAGGCGGCCCCCCAGCAGGCGGCCCCGAAGGCCGACGGCTGGACCTGCCCCTCCTGCGGCAAGCAGGCCTTCGGCAAGTTCTGCACCGAGTGCGGGACCAAAAAGCCCGAGGACGGCTGGACCTGCCCGAGCTGCGGCGCGGTGAACAAGGGCAGATTCTGCTCCGAGTGCGGCGCGAAGAAGCCCGCCGGCGCCCTCCTCTACAAGTGCGACAAGTGCGGCTGGGAGCCGGAGGACCCCGCCCATCCGCCCAAGTTCTGCCCCGAGTGCGGCGACCCCTTCACCGGGGAAGACGCGGCCAAATAATCGTCACCGAATCATACACGGTCGATTGCGCCTAATCGGTTTTGCCGTAGCTTTGCCGCGGCAAAACCAGCTTAAACCGAGCCAGGCGAGACTTCGCATCGACCAGACGCGGCTTGCCCCCGTAAGCCGCGTGCGATAAATGCGAGTATCTCCATCGCCAACGGCGTTCGCAACGGAAGCGAGAAGTGAGGTGATACCCTTTGGCAGATCAGATCAGCAACTATCAGTGCCCATCCTGTACGGGTCCGCTGCGCTTTGACGGCAAGTCGGGCAGACTGCAGTGCGACTACTGCGGCAGCAGCTTCAGCGTACAGGAGATCGAGGCGCTCTATAAGGACAAGGACGAAGCGGCGGCCCAGGCCATGGGCAGCGAGGTCAGCGCAGAGGGGGAGTGGTCCGGCGAAGGGAGCAACTGGGCGCAGGAGCAGGGCCTGCGGGCCTACAACTGCCCGAGCTGCGGAGCGGAGCTTATCTGTGATGAGACCACCGCCGCAACCTCCTGTCCCTACTGCGGCAACCCCTCCATCGTGCCGGGTCAGCTCAGCGATATGCTCAAGCCCGACTATGTCATCCCCTTCAAGCTCTCGAAGGAGGACGCCAAGGCGGCGCTGAAGAACTACTACCGCGGCAAAAAGCTCCTGCCCAGGGCCTTCACAAGCCAAAACCACATCGAGGAGATCAAGGGCGTCTACGTGCCCTTCTGGCTCTTCGACGGAACGGCGGAGGCGGACGTGAGCTTTCAGGGCACCCGCGTCTCCTCCATGACCCAGGGGGACACCCTTGTCACCACCACGGACTATTACGATGTGCGCCGCGCGGGGACGGTGCAGTTTGAGAAGATCCCCGTGGATGCCTCCAGCAAGATGCCGGACGCTCACATGGACGCCATCGAGCCCTTCGATTACAGCGAGCTCAAGCCCTTCTCCAACGCCTATCTGCCGGGCTTTCTCGCGGATAAGTACGACGTGAAGCGGGAGGACTGCTACAAGCACGCGGACGAACGGGCGGGGAACACCGCCGTGGATCTCGTCTCCCAGACTGTGAGCGGGTATTCCAGCGTCGTGCCCCGCGGAAGCCAGGTCCGCATCCGCCGCGGCAAGGTGAGCTATGCGCTCCTGCCGGTGTGGATGCTCTCCACGCGCTGGAACGGGAAGAACTATCTCTTCGCCATGAACGGACAGACCGGCAAGCTCATCGGCGATTTGCCGGTGTCCTCCGGGCGGGCGTTTGCCTGGTTCGCGGGGCTGACCGCGGGGCTCACCGTGCTCTTCTCCGCGCTGCTGTATTTCCTGTGAGGGGGTTCGTATGAAGAAGAAACTACTTCTCGCCCTGCTGCTCGTCCTCGCGCTGGTGCTGGGCCTCTCCGCATCCGCTTTCGCGGAGGCGCGTCTCGACTTTGTGACGGACGAGGCGGGCCTCCTCTCCGAGGAGGAACGCACACAGCTCAACGAGCGGGCGGGTCAGATCTCCGAGCAGTACCAATGCGGCGTCTATGTCGTCATCGTGAACGACTGCCGCAGCTACGTAAACGGCAATATCGAGACCTTCGCCGAGGAGGTTTTCGACAGCTATGACCTCGGGTACGGCGACGCGCGCGACGGCGTGATGCTGGCCATGAGCATGTCAGAGCGGGATTATGACATCTATGCCCACGGGAGCTTCGGCAACTACGCCTTCACCGACTACGGCAAGGATCAGCTCGCGGAGAGCTTTCTCGACAACTTCCGCCGCAATGACTGGGCGGGCGGATTCCGGGACTACGTGGAAAACAGCGGCGATCTGATCCGCCGCGCGAAGGAGGGCAATCCCCTGGACCAGTGGATCCCCGATCCCGAGCCGGAACCGGAGCCGAGTCTCTCGTCCGGCAAGGTCGCCCTGAGCGCCCTCATCTCCGCCCTCTTCGGCGGGGTCACGGTGGGCAGCATGAAAAAGCAGATGAAGACCGCCGTCAAGCAGACCCGGGCGGGAAACTATGTGGCCCGGGGCGGCGTGGATCTGCGCGTCCGGGACGACCGCTTCGTCAACCGGACGGTCACGCGCCAGGTGATCCGCCGCGATCCGCCGAGCAGCCGCCCCAGCGGCGGCCACTACGGCGGCACCTCCATCAGCGGCAGCCACGGCGGCTCCCACCACAGCGGAAAATTCTAATCTAATAGGAAACAATACGCGCCGCATCGCGGCGCGTATTTGCGTTATGCGTATTCTTTTTGGTTCTTCACGATTCTTTGATGCGCTGAAGGGAGATAACAACAGGAGTATAAAAATGCCGCCCCTGAAAGGGGATTGCGTGCCGCCGCTGCCTGTGGCAGAAGAAGGCGGCACGGAATCTCCGCAGCCGCGCCTTTGGCGGGCCGTCGCGAAGCAGGCCCGGGAAAGGCATTGCGGCAAGGTGGGCCAAGGCGGCATCCGCCGTCTCACGCAAGGCGGATGACGGAGGGGTTAATCCGTGATCGACAGAACCCCTCAGTCACGGCGGCAAGCCGCCGCGACAGCTCCCCTTTCAGGGGAGCCTGTCCCGCAGGCGTTCTCCGCACGTTCATTCCATAAAGATTCGTGAAGATCCTTATGGCAACACCGCACAATCCGACTTCGGCATCTCCTGGAAAATTGGTACTCTGATTTCGTCACTTTTCCTTGAGGTACACAAAGTACATCTGCGAAAAAGTGCCTTTATCAGAACCCAAATTTTCTCAGGATCTGCTCTTGCCGAATTATGCGGTATTGCCTTATTTTTTCTTTTTCTGCAGGGCGTAGGTGTTGCGCTCCCAGAAGACGCCGTCGGTGTAGCCCTGAATGGCAGAGTCCTGCCGCGCGAGCTCCAGCCGCTTTTCACACCAGACGCAGTAGCGGGGGTTCTGCTCAATGCCGATAAAGTGCCGGCCCAGCTTCCGCGCCGTAACGGCGCTGCTGCCGGAGCCGAGGAAGGGATCGAGCACCACGCCGCCCGGAGGGCAGCTTGCAAGGATGAGCTTCGCCATGAGCTTTTCCGGCTTCTGCGCGGGGTGGGCGGTGTTCTCCGGCATGGACCAGTAGGGGACGGAGAGGTCGTCCCAGAAGTTGGAGGGGGCGGTGTCGCGGAAGCGTCCGTCCGCCGTCTCCTCCCAATCCTTGGGCTGCCCGTCCTGCCGATATGGGGCGAGGACGCGGCGGCGCTGCCGGACAGCGGCGGCGTCAAAATAGTAGTCCTCCGAGAGGGTGGCAAACCAGATGTCCTCCAGGGCGTTCTTCCAGTTCCGCCCTGCGCCGCGGCCCTTCTCCCGCTGCCAGGTGATGCGGTTTCGCACCTGCAGACGTCCCTCCAGCACCCGGCCGATCACAAGACTTGAGCGCCAGTCACAGCAGATATAGACGCTGCCGCCCGGTTTCAGCAACGGCAGCGCGGCCTCGAGCCAGCGGACCGTGTAGTCCTCATAGGCCCCATTGCCCATGCGGGCAAAGCGGGCGCCGTGGTAGTCCTTCGTGAGATTGTAAGGGGGATCGGCGATCAGAAGATCGGCACAGCTCCGGGGCAGAAACGGCAGCACTTCGAAGCAGTCGCCGCAGATCGTGCGGTCCAGCACCGCATCTGTGGGAGCGGGCGCCTCCACCCGCAGACAGCGTTCAAGATACGCCCGTCCCTCGTCGAGATCCAGGTCGATTGTCTTGTTTTTCGGCGCTTTCATCGCGCGCCTCCTCTCCGCAATTCCTGCGCCCACTCTATCACAGCTTTGGGAAAAGCACAAGAAGAAGCTCCCCCGCCGGATGGCGGGGGAGCGGTGGTTTATGGTTTCTTCAGAAGCCGACCGGGATTACATGCCGTGCTTTCTGAGCTTGGGGATCAGGACCACGATGGCCGTGCCGGAGAGCAGGAGGAACGCAGCCCACAGGCCGAGATTGCTCTCGTCGCCGGTTCTCGGGCTCGCGCCGCCCTGGGCGGTGGTCAGGATCTGGAAGGTGGTGCTGCAGTAATCGCCGTTATCGGTCAGCACCTTGATGGTGTAGGTGTTGCCGGCGCTGCGCTTGTTGAGGAACTCGTAGCTCAGCGTGACGGTCTTGCGGTCCAAGGACAGGGCGTAATCCACACCCTCGGTCAGGGGGATGTTGCCGACGAAGACCTGGGAGATGCGGTCATCGCACAGGAAGCGGAGGTTCCGGATGCTGGTGATGACGTGCTTGTCGGAGTCGATGGGGATGAGCTTGGCGCCGATGCGGAACTGAACGGTGTTGGTGCACAGGGCGTTCTTCATATCCACGACCTGGAGGGTGTAGGTGCCGGAGGGCAGGCTGTTCAGGAAGTTTGCGCCGAGGGCAAAGCTGCCGTCCTCAAAATCCCAGTACTGGTTCACGTCGACTGCCTTGGTGGGGATGGAGCCCGCGCCGATGCCGTAGCGGAGGACGATGCTGAAGTCCTTGTAGTACTGGCGCATGGCCATGAGGTCAGACCAGAAGCGGAGGTAGTCGTCACCGCTGGTCCAGGAGATGTAGTAGTCGGGGGTCAGATACCAGCTGTTGCCGGTGGCGGGGTTGATGGTGCCGCTGTCGTTGGCGCCCGTGATGGTCATGGTGCCCATCTGGACCTGCTCACTCGTGCTGGTTGCGCTGGGGAAGCCGACAATGTAGTAGTCGCCGGGCTTCAGGGTGTTAAGGAAAGCTCTGTTGAAGGTGAGCTTGGAAGCCTCACGGGTGTAGTCCGAGGAGGACAGGATCTGTCCGCCGCTGGTGTTGGACACGGGGACGATTCCGAAGCGGGCCAGGAGGCTGATGTTGCCGGTGACGTAGACTTCCTTGCCGGCAGCGCTGTACTGGGCGTAGGGGCTGTTCACTACGGTGAAGGTGCCGTACTCACCCGGGTTGATCTGGACATAGCCGAGGTAGACAGGGGAGCCGAGTGCGGGCAGACCCCAGAGGTAATAGGTGCCCTCATCCAGGTTCTTGAGCCATTCCTTCTTCAGGGTAATGCTGTTGACAGCCTTTTTGACATTGCTCTCGGAGATCGTGACGGCATTGGTGTACGCGCCGGATCTGGTGTAGGCGTAGGCGTCAAAGGTGTCGGGCTCGATCTGGGTGCCGGTGGAGGAAATGACGACGTCCTGGGGGTTGGCCTTCTGAATGACGCTGGGGTTGACAGAGAAGGTGTAGGTATCCGCAGTGTCATAGCGGCGCTCGAAGGTGTCGGTGTCGCCGAAGCTGAAGGTGCCGTCGTTCTGCTCCTGGGGCTGAGCGGCGGGCTGCTCCGCGGGCTCATCGCCGGTGTTCAGCGCGAAGCCGTCGTCCTGAGCGGGTGCTGCGGGCTGCGTGGCGTCAAGCGAGAAGTCGCTGCCGCTGGAAAAGCTGAAGCTGCTGCTGCCGTCGTCAAAGCTGAAGTCGCCGAAGGTGGCGGAGTCCGCAACGGCCGCGTTGTCTTCGCCGAACTGGAATTCTGCCGCGAATGCGCTTGCTGCGAAGAGGCTGAAGCACATTACGCCGACGAGAATCATAGACAACACTTTAGTAAAAGTTTTCATGATGTCCTCTCCTTATATGCTGATTTGTTTTTTGACCTGTTATGATACAACGCAAAAACAGAGCCTGCAGTTCTCTGCTTCTGCGGTGCAGCTATAATGTAACACGCTCACCGAAAAAATGCAAGGGTTTTTTCATAATTTTGCGGTAAAATTTTTCCTGTTTGTAACCAGATTGAAATTTACGCAGGGGCGATTCCGCCTTTTTTCACGGTAAACCGGGGGCGTGGAGCGGATAAAATGACAGCACTTTACGGAAGATTTGCATTCCCCGGCGGCCCTCCCCGGAGGGAAACCGTCGGCCTTTCGCCCTCTGTGCTTATATGACGGCAGGGTGTGCGCCTTTGTTCCCCGATGCGCAAAAATATTTTTGCGCGGGCGTCCCTTCGTTTTGCAAAAGGCCATCAGGGCGTTTTTGCGAAACGGTCGCAGAGAAAACATTTTTGTTGACAAAACGGTTGCGCTTCTATTATAATACCAATTCGGCGGCACCAGCCGCAGACTGTTTTGTCAACTGCTTCTCTGCCCGACGGGCGGGGATGTTGAGTATTATGAGGATCCGTCAGGATCCGTAGAAAGGAGTGCACCCCATGCTGCGTACCTATCAGCCCAAGAAGCTCCAGCGCAAGAAAGAGCACGGCTTCCGCAAGAGAATGAAGACGGCCAACGGCCGCAAGGTCCTTGCCCGCCGCAGAGCGAAAGGCAGAGCCCAGCTCAGCGCCTGAGGCGCACCGTGAACAGCTTGTCGGGAATATGACTCGGGGCGGAGCGATCCGCCCTTTAGGCGCTTATGCCCCTTTCGCAAAAGACGCCGAAAAGCGGGGAGAGACGTGAAGCACAGCTATACTTTAAAAAAGAACAGCGACTTCCGCCGTCTCTACGCAAAGGGGAAGAGCGCGGCGACGCCCTGCCTCGTGGTCTACTGCCGGAAAAACCGGCTGGACCACAACCGCGCGGGCTACACCGTGTCTACAAAGCTGGGCCATGCGGTGGTGCGAAACCGCATCCGCCGCCGCCTGCGGGAGATCGTGCGTCTGAACCGGGAGAGGATCCTGCCGGGCTATGACCTGGTGCTGGTTGCCCGCTCCCGTGCTGTGGAGGCCGAATACCGGCAGCTTGAGCGCGCCTATCTCACGGCGTGCGGAAAGCTCGGCCTGCTGCGGGGGGAAGGGACATGAAACAGATCCTCCTTTTCCTTATCCGTTTTTACCGGCGGCACATCTCGCCCCTGCGTCAGCCATGCTGCCGCTTTACCCCGACCTGTTCCCAGTACGCCCTGGAGGCCATCGAAAAATACGGCGCCCT
>CAMHEN010000073.1 GCA_946184165.1 uncultured Clostridia bacterium
GAAGGTCGCGGTGACCCAGTCTATGGCCTTCCCGATATCCTCCCAGGTGGCGGGCTCGCCGTCGCCGGTGCTCGCCATGGTGAGGGTGGCCCGCTCGGCGTCACTGAGGCTGCCCTTTTTCTCGAGGCGCTTGACGATGCCGGGGTTCACCTTCTTCATGACCATGCGCATGAGGGGCGAGAGCTTCTGCATATGGAAGGCGCCCTGCACCGTGAAGACGGGCATCTCCGCGCCGAGGCCGTTTTTCTCGCGGCAGACCTGCGCCATGGCGTCGCTCGGGGGCGACATGCCCACCTGCACGACGGCCCGGACCTCGTAATTCTTCCGCGCCTTCTCCAGGCCCGTGACCTTGCCGTTCATGAGCCAGCCGATGTACACGACCTCCATCCCCTTCGGCAGGGGGCAGCGGTCCACGGGATAGGACGGGATCGCGAGCTTTCTCGACATCTCCCGCGCGTAGCGCTCGCAGGAGCCGGTGGACGATTTATACAGGATCGCACTGATCATCTTTACTCCCCTCCCCCGCTCAGACGATGCGCCTGTCGCGGACCTGCGCATCATAGTGCTTGTTCAGAAACGGACGGATCACATAGTAGATGAGCTTGTTTTCAAAGTTGCCCATATAGATAGTGAAGGTGACCACGAAGAAAATCAGCAGGCCGAGGCCGATTTTCAGAAGGATGTTCAAAAGCGCTTTCAGATCAATTTTCATCTGCGTCCCGCCTTTCTTAATACGCATCCGAATCGTCGAAATTGACGATGGTGGGGTCCAGGGGCTCCTCGTTCAGCACGATGGACATGTACTGGTTGACACAGTCGCGCATGTTCTGGCGCGAGACGGTACGGCTGTCCTCCAGGTCATGCTCGATGAAGATGAAGTGGAAGCCCAGCTCCCGGGCCTGTTCCTCCATGATGGAGTGCACGCCCAGCATGCCCTTGCAGGCGATGTTGTCGTTCATGAGGACCATGTCGCAGTTGAAGTTGTGCGCCCACTCCCACACGGCGTTCACGTTGTCCCAGCCGCCGACGGCCATGTGGCGCATGGTGGCCTTCTGGGTCAGGCGCGTGAGATCGTCGATGGCGCGCTCGGGATCCTCGGTATCCACCATGTTGAAGCCCATGGTGGAGTCCATGTTGAGGACGATGGCGATGCCCCAGCAGTTCTGCGCCCAGGTGGGGAAATCCGTGTAGTACACGGCGGAGGGCCCCCACAGGAAGGCGCGGTGGCGCGTCCTGCCGCCGAAGGGCTGATACTTCTTCTCGTAGCACTTGCGCAGGCGCTTCATGACCTTGCGGTCCACCTTGTTGAAGTAGGGGTCCGCGCCGTTGACGGACTGCCACTCATAGAGCTTGTAGAGGGTCTCGGCGATGCCGACCTCGGCGGTGTAGCCCGTCTTCATGTAGTCCCACTTCTCAAGCTCAAAGTTGTTCTGCTCGTTGATGCGCTTTGCCGCCTTGAAGAAGGCGTCCCAGTTGAATTTGGTGTCGTAGTGCTCCTCCACGAAGGCGATGGTCTCCTTCATGATCTCCCGGGAGAAGGGCAGGGCCAGCTCGTCGTCGTTGTGGATCATGGCGAGGGTCGCCTGGTAGTCGGGCAGGCCGACGCGGCGGCGCTGGAACATGGAGGTCGCCTCCGAGGCGTTGCAGGGCATGTTGGTGGTGATGAGGGCCTTGCCCACGAGGGGGAAGGCGTCATCCAGGGCGACGCCCGTCTCCGCCGCGCAGCGGGAGCACACGTCCGCCGGCAGGCCGAAGGACTCGGCGATGTCGATGTAATAGGGCTCGATATGCTGGTCCACGTCGCAGATGATGAACTCCGGCAGGGTCTGCAGCGGCACCGGGAAGAGATCGGGGAAGCCGGTCATGAAAAGCTCGGGCAGCACCTCGTCGATCGGCACGAGCTTCTCGCTCTTCTCTTTGCTTGCGCCGAGGCGGCGGTCGTGGGAGAGGATATAGCCGATGCGCCCGGTGAGGTTATTGACGATGGCGTGCATCTGGGCGTGGGCCACGCGCAGCTCCTCATCCCGGTAGCCCTCGAAGAGGCGGTCGATGAACATGAAGGTGCCGAGGAAGGAGCCCATCCAGCGGTACTCCCAGAAGCCCTTCATGATGGACACGGGGGCGGAGGCCACCATCTTGCCCATGGCGAGGACGTTGCTGAGCCAGGACAGATAGTCGAACAGGGTGTCCTTCACACCGCGCCACTCCCGGTATTTGGCGACGCCCGTCACGTCATAGTAGCGGGTGCGCTGGCCGCCGGTGCCGTGTTCGGCCATCCAGATGGGGTCGTATTTTTTCAGCCTGTCGTCGATGAAAGCGGTGATGATTCCCATAGCTTACCCCTCCTGTTCGTTGATCTTTTTGATCTCCAGGCTCTCCACGAAGGCCTGGAAGCGGGTGCGGAGCTGGCCCACGGAGCCGAGGGCGTATTCCTTCTCGATGGTGCAGCAGGGGATGGAATTCTCCGCCGTCATGATGTGGGAGGCGAGGACCTTTTCATAGCTCCAGAACTCGCAGAACTTCATGTTCTCGTAGATGATGCCGTCCGCCTTGTACTCCTCCACGAGGCGCTTTAATTCGCTGTGGCGCTGGTCGATCTTCATGCCGTCCATGAAGCGCGCGCACTGGTTCCAATGGAGGTAGTGGCGGCAGATGGCGTCGAAGGCGCTCTCCCCCGGGAGGATCTCGATCCGCTCGCGGCTGGGGAGGCTGCCGAAGCAGTAGCGGTCCGCCACCACCATGGCGCCGCAGGTCTCGATAAGTTTGGTGAAGTCGGGATCGTCCACCTCGGACCCGGCGAGAACCACGCGGGTGCGGAAGGGGAACTTCGGCTCCGGCTCGCGGGTCCTGAGCTCCTCCAGCGTCTCTTTGAGGTAGGGCAGGATGAGCTCATGGGGGCAGACCTCGCTCACAAGCTGGATGACGTGGAACTCATAGCCCGTGATGGGAGGATTGTCCAGCTTGCGGAATTCCCCGATCTCGGTGATCACATCGCACAGCTCGTTGAAGCGGTCGACGGCCCTGCGCATGGCCTCGTCCGAGATATCCACGCCGAGGACCGTATGCAGGGGCTTGAGCACGTGCTTTTGAAGCTGGGCCTTGTAGTAGTCGAGATGCGTCTTGTCTCCGCGCATGGGCGGGTCGATGATGGTGACGAAGAAGTTCTCGTGCTTGATGGGGTGCAGGAGATAGAGGTGCTCCTCCATCCGCTCCATGGCGGCGCAGCTCTCGGACCCGAAGACCGCGGAGAGATAGTTGTAGCCGCCCTCGATGGCCCGCTCCAGGATCGAGCGCACATAGGGACATGTCCGGCCGGTCATGTAATAGGTCGCGATGTCGGGGGAAGTGCAGCGGGGCGCGCGCAGTCTCGCGGAGAAGCAGCCGTCCAGGTTCAGCAGCACCTCGGGCATGTAATAGCAGTTATAGCCCAAGGCATGCTGTCCGGCCTCGACAGCCTGCGTCACCAGTTCATTCTGTGCGTCCTGCAGAAGGTTTTCGAAGTAGATCAAATGCTTTAAATCCTTCAAGGCAGATCCATCCTTTCCGTAAATTGGTGCACTTTCACTAAATATCAGGATATCAAATGCGGGTTTTATTGTCAATCCCGATCTTATCCGCGCAGGTTTTGCTCGAGGTCGCTCACATGCATGTACTCGTCATAGGTGCAGGAGCGGTCGATGATGCCGTCGTCCGTGATCTCGATGATGCGGTTGGCCACCGTCTGGGTGAGCTGGTGGTCGTGGCAGGAAAAGATGATGTTGTACCTGAAGGCCTCGAGGCCGTTATTGAGGGCGGCGATGCTCTCAAGATCCAGGTGGTTCGTGGGCTGGTCCAGGAGGAGGAAGTTTGCCCCCGAGAGCATCATGCGGCTGAGCATGCACCTGACCTTCTCCCCGCCGGAGAGGACGCGCACGTTTTTATACACATCGTCCCCGGAGAAGAGCATGCGCCCCAGGAAGGTGCGCAGGTAGCTCTCCCGCTTGTCCTCGGAGAACTGGCGCATCCAGTCGATGAGGTCATAGTCGCAGTTTTCAAAGTAGCTGTTGTGGTCCTTGGGGAAGTAGCCGGGCTCGATGCTCGCGCCCCATTTGACGCTGCCGGCATCCGGCTCCTCCTCCCCCATGAGGATCTTGTAGAGCATGGTGACCGCAAGCTCGTTTTTTCCGACGAGGGCGATCCGGTCCTCCTTCCCCACGATGAAGCTCACGTTGTTCAGGAGCTTCACGCCGTCCACGGTCTTGGAGATCTCGGTGACGAAGAGGCGGTCCTTGCCCGGCTCGCGGTTGGCCTTGAAGCCGACCCAGGGGTAGCGGCGGTTGGAGGCGGGCAGCTCCTCCACGGTGATCTTGTCCAGGAGCTTCCGGCGCGAGGTGGCCTGGCGGGACTTGGATTTGTTCGCGGAGAAGCGGGCGATGAAGGTCTGCAGCTCCTGGATCTTCTGCTCGGCTTTCTTGTTCTGATCCTTGATGAGCTTCTGGATGAGCTGGCTGGACTCATACCAGAAGTCGTAGTTGCCGACGTACATCTTGATCTTGCCGTAGTCGATGTCCACGATGTGGGTGCAGACGTTGTTGAGAAAATAGCGGTCATGGCTCACGACGAGGACCGTCCCCTCGTAATCCATGAGGAAGTCCTCCAGCCACACGACGCTCGCAAGGTCCAGGTTGTTGGTCGGTTCGTCGAGCAGGATCACGTCCGGGTGCCCGAAGAGGGCCTGGGCAAGCAGGACCTTGACCTTGATGCGCGGGTCGGTGTCCCGCATCAGGTTCTGGTGGAGGGACACATCCACGCCGAGACCCTGAAGGATGCGGGAGGCGTCGCTCTCCGCCTCCCAGCCGCCGAGCTCGGCGAACTCCTCTTCCAGCTCCGCCGCGCGCAGACCGTCGTCGTCGTTGAAGTCGGGCTTTTCGTATATGGCGTCCTTCTCCTTGCCGCATTCATAAAGGCGCATGTTTCCCATGACGACCGTGTCGAGGACCGTGTAGTCGTCATAGAGGCTCTGGTTCTGCTTCAAAACCGACATGCGGCGCTTGGGGTCCAGCGCCACGCTGCCGCTGGTGGGCTCCAGCTCCCCGGAGAGGATCTTGATGAAGGTGGACTTGCCGGCGCCGTTTGCGCCGATGATGCCGTAGCAGTTGCCCGCCGTGAACTGCAGGTCCACGCGGGAGAAGAGCACCGTCGGCCCGAACTGGATGGAGAGGTCGTTGACAGTCAGCATAAAAAACTCCTGTAATGGTTTATAGTATGAACAGTATACCGTCTTGCCGCGTCCCCTGTCAATCACAGGTGTTTCCCAAATTCCCGCGGAGGGGAGTTCAGAGGGGGGAACGCATCTGGTTTTTCGCCTCGCAGGGCGAAATGTGTCAATGCGGCAAACTTGACTTTTCCGCCCTGCAAGCGTAAACTGACCACAACATCTGTCTTGGGAGCTTTGCCATGCCGAACAGTGCACGCAAAACCGAATACCTCTGGGCTGCGGCCGCGGCACTCGTGATCCTGGCCTACCTCGCCGTGTTCACGCTCGTCGACTTCCGGGGCTTCGGACGTCTCGCCACCGCCGACATGTATGAGGACACGCTGGTCGCGCGCCTGATGTGGGAGGAAAAGACGCTTTTCCCCAAGCGCTACCTCTTCGGGAACCAGTTCTATATCGTCGCGACGCCTGTTCTCGCGGCGCTCTTCTACGGCGTCACCGGCAGCATGAACCGGGCGATGGCTCTTGCGACGCTCTGCATGTCGGTGTTCCTGCTCGCGTCCATGGCATGGATGCTGCGCCCCTATGTGAAGCGCCCCTCGCTGCGGGCGGCGGTGCTGCTGTGGACGCTCGCGGCCTTCTTCGGCCCCTTCCCGGTCATGCGCGAGGACGGGCAGCAGCTCTTCTTTGCCATGTGCAGCTTCTATGCCTGCTACCTGCTCTGCTTCTTCGTCGTGCTCGGCGACTATTCCCGGGCGCGGGAGTCGGAGTCGCTGCGTCTGCCGGCCCTGCTGCTGTCGCTGTTTCTGTGCTTTTGTACCGGGATGCAGAGCCTGCGGCAGACCTGCGTGCTGATCCTGCCGCTTCTCTGCTTTGAGGGGCTGCATGTCCTGCGGCAGGCGCTGAGAAAGGAGCCGCTGTATCCCGCGGGACGTCGGATGCGGCTTTGGCGTACGGCGGCCTATGCCGCGGCAAACGGGCTGGGGCTTTTGTGCATCCGCCTGCTTCCGGTCAAGCGGCACGAGATCTACAGCGGCACTTCCCTCTTTTCGGGCGCGTCCCTCTCCTCCAAGCTCCGGGACCTGCACGTCGCGCTGATCACGGTGACGGGGTATGACGCCGCCCGAAGCGGCGGCGGACACCTGTTTTTTATTCTGATGTTTCTCGCCCACACGCTGCTGGTGCTCGCGGCGATCTGGCTGCTGCTGCGCGGCAGACGCGGCGCGGAGGGCGCGGGCTGCTTCTGGCTCGTGGCGGTGCTCGGCTGCCTTGCGGTGGTCGCGGCCTCCTTCGTCACCTCCGTGCAGCTGCGGCCCATCTACCTCTTCCTCTACTATATCCTGCCCGCCCTGTCCCTCGCCCTGATCGCCGAGCGGGAGACGCCTCACCTGCGCCCCGTGCTGCTCGCGCTTGTGTGCGTCCTTTCCGCGGCAAATCTCTGGTTCAGCTACCGGGAGGATGTGCGCCTCGCCCTTTCGGATGAGCGCTCCGACGCCCAGCGGGTCGCCGACTGGGCGATCGAAAACGGCTATGAGCTCGTCTACGGCAACCAGTCCTTCTCCGCGCCCACCGTCGCGGTCTGCTCCGACGGGGCGCTGATCGCCGGGTGCTGGCAGGACGACTGCATCTACAAGCTCTCCCCGTATATCAACATCCGCGATATCTACAGTCTGGACGATGCCAAGCGCGCCATTTTTGTCTTTCGGGATTCGGAGATCCCCCTCATGCAGCTTGAGGCCGAGGGCAACGGCACGGAGATGACCTTCCGCGGCCGGTACGGACACTATATCGTCTACACCGCATCCAAGCAGTGTCTCTGGCCCATCAGCGAGGTCATCGACTACGTGCCGGAATACAACTGACCGGATAAAAGACAACAGGAAGCGAAACCGCTTCCTGCCGTTTTTTATTCGCAGGCAAAGTCCGAGAGACTTTGCCTGCGAGTATTGCACCCCGCTGCGCGCACTCCTTGTCCGCTTTCAGCGGCCAACTCGCACACTTGCGGGGCGAGAAGTGTTTTCTGCCACGTACACGCCGCGGCAGAAAACAGATTTGAATTATTTCGCTGACGCGAAAATACGAAATTCTGGGTACTCCCGAGCGGCAGGAAGCGAAGTTGCTTCCTGTCGTTTTTATTATATAGGTTTTACGGAATACGCGCATCAAAGGAAGCCCAGCGCCCAGGCGATCAGAAGGGCGGCCGCCGCGCCCAGGAGAAAGGCGGCCCCGGGGTGCAGGCCGCGCCGGGGCCGCCCCGGCAGGGCGGATTCGGTATAGCCCTCCGCCGCCCGGGCCGCCTCCCGCAGAAGATCGTCCTGATCGAGACCGGGCGTGCGCAGCATATCGTCCCGCAGGACGAAGACCGCCTCGCTGAACATCTCCCCCGGTGTGGGTACGACGACGGCGCGGCGCAGCTTTCCGCGGAGCTTCGGCATACACACGCTCTGCCCGGGGCGGGTGAGCAGCTTCCGCAGCCGCCCGCCGAGGGCGTATAGTCCGCTGCGGGGGCGGGAGATCATGGCCGCTCCTCCACCCGCACGGTGACCACCGTCATGTCGTCCAGGGCGCCGTAGAGCTCCTCCGCCTGCCGCAGCACCGCCCGGGCAAGGCCCTTCATATCCTCAAAGCCCTGCAGGAGGAGATTCTTGAGCCACTCGTCCTCCGTGTCCGCGAGGACCCCGTCGGTGGCGATGACGGCGGTGCAGCCGGGCTTGAGGCGCATGCGCACCACGTCCGGCGCCGTCCCCTCCCCGGCGGAGAGGCCGGCCGCCAGGGTCTCTCCCTTGACGCGGCGGATGCTCCGGCCGCTGAGCACATAGGAGGGGGCCGCGCCGTATTTATAGAAGCTGGTCTGTCCCGTGAAGAGATCCACGCACATGAGATCCACCGTGGCGAAGCCCCAGCTCTCCCCGTCCCGCAGGAGCAGCACGGAGTTTAAGAGCTTCATGGCGACGGCGGGCTCCATTCCCGCCCGCAGGAATTTTTCCAGGATCCCGATGACGCGGCGGCTGTCCTCGGCGGCCTCGTCCCCGCAGCCCATCCCGTCGGAGAGGATGACGCAGAGGACTCCGGCGTCGGTTTTGAAATAGGTGCCCCGGTCGCCGCTGACACGCTCGCCCTGCTTTTTCATGGCGGCGATGCCCACCGAAACGGCCAGCGGCTCCGCCTCTAAAAGCTCGAGGCGGGAGGCGTCGTCCTCCGGCGTCTTCGGCTGACAGAGGCGCGTGCCCGCGATCTCCGAGAGCTTTTCGAGATAATTCTCCTCATGCAGGAGCGGTGTGAGCCGCCCGCTCTCGATCGTGATGCGCAGCCGCCCGCTCCCGTCCCGGTAGACTGCGGCGTCCGCGTCCAGGTCGAGACTTTTCAGATAGCGCAGCAGCCGCCGCTCGATGAGCGGGTCCGAGCCGCTCACGCTGCCGAGCTCGTCGGCAAAGCGCTCCAGAAGCTGGGCCACATCCGCATACTGCCCCCAGGCCACGCTCCGGTTTTCCGCGAGACGGGCGCGGAGCTGCCGCCGGTAGGCCAGGCCACGCAGCTCCCCGTTCACGGCCGCGACGAAGGCGGGCAGGCCCACGCACTTATCCCGGAAGAAGGCGGGGATGTCCTCCACCGCGAGGCTGCCATGCTCCACCATGGCCTTCGTCGCGTCGTTGAGCGCCGAGAGCGTATCCACGTACTCCGCGTTCCAGCAGCGGTTTTTGAAGCGGCAGGTGATGCACACCTCGTCGGCGGCCCGGTCGAAGATGCGGGCCACGTTCTCATCGTTGCGGGGCTCGGCCACGTTGCGGCGCACCGTCTCGAAGAGTTCGCCGTAGGCTTCGCCCAGCCGCCTGAGCCGTGCGGCCTCAAAGCGCCGGAGACCCGATTCCCCGCAGCCTCTGTCCATGCCCTGCAGCACCACGCCCACGCGGTTTAAAAGCGAGGAGGGCAGGATCATAAAGATAACCGATGCGCAGAAGGTCTCAAAGAGCGCGCCGACGGGCTGGACGCTGCCCCAGGCGCAGACCGTCGCGAGCGCCCCGGCGAGCACGAAGGACAGTACATACACCACCCTGCCGTGCCGCCCGAAAACGCCTGACAGAAGCCCGGAGAAGGCATAGGCCATGGCGTAGAAAAGCGGCCCCTCGTTCGACACATCCATCGCGAGGCCGAGCACGGTACCCACCGCCGCCCCGGTGAGCATCCCGCCCTTCATGGCGGAGGTCATCACGAGAAGCAGCGCAAAAAAGCGCCCCAGCGACACCACGCCGAAGAGCGTGATGCGGGACAGGGCCATGAGCGCGCAGGAGGCCATCACCATCAGGGACACGCTGTGGCGCAGCTCCGCGGTCTCTGAGCTTCTGAGCTCACCGGAGAGGGCGTCCCGGAAGAAGTAGGCGCCGCCGAAAGCCAGCGTGAGCTCCAGGAAGAGCTCCGCCGCCACCGGCACCGCCCCGCCCTCCAGCGCAAAGCTGCCGAGAAACCCGGTCAGCCCCATGACAAGGGCGGCGGCAGCGGGCATAAAGAACTCGCTTTTCCCCGCGCCGGACTCATGGAAGACGAAGGCCACCGTGTACACGAGGACCGAGGCCGCGATATAGCGGATGCCCCACTCGAGCCCGCCGCCGAGCAGATAGCCGAGGCAGGCCCCCGCCAGGGCGCAGACCCCGCTCAGGCCCGGGCCGGAGCTTGCGACCATGGCCATGCCGAAGGGCGCCCCGCTGCGCAGTACGCGCGCGCAGGCCATCACCCCGCCCAGCGCAAGATACAGCCCGCAGCGCGCGGCGATGAAAAAGCGCCTGTCCATACCGCCCTCTCCGGCACCGAGGCCGGCTGCCCGTCCCTGTCCTCCAAAATCCATAAAACGGCCCTCCAGAGTTTACATAAGATACGATCATTATAGTTATGTAACATGGCGAAGGGGCGCATAACGCGCTGTTGATTCCATGATCTTTTTGGGAGATAAGGGGAGGACAGAGAGGGGGCGGCAAAGCGCATACAGAAAAAGATCGTAGGGGTCGATCCCCAGATCGACCCGCCGAAAGCCGCACAATGCCGCAAATCAGCGGGCCGATGAGGGCATCGGCCCCTACGATGGTTTTATCACGCAGGTACAAGGACAGGGGTTCTGCCGCAGGCTCCGCAAATCCGCCAACGCAAACTTATCGGTTCATGACATGGCAGTTCGGGCAGATGCGGCTGCCGTTGAGCGGGGTGCCGCACTGGTGGCAGCGGTTCAGCTCGTCCTCAAGGCGCGCCCTCACCTCGGGGTCTCGGAGATCGTTGGTGCCGTACGTGCGCTCGCTCTCATCGAAGGCGGGCACGGGAACGTCCGCGCCGCAGTGGGGGCAGACGGTCAGCTCGTAGTCAAAGCTCTCGCCGCAGTACGGGCAGCCTCTTGTGACGTGGCGCCACCAGCCGCCGCTCTCCTGTGAGCCGGAGCCGCCCTGGGTATTCGTGCTCTCGCCCTGGCCGAGGACGTTGAGCGCGGCGCTCTCGGAAATTGCGAGTCTCCCCTCGTTTCCGAAGACGCAGAAGAAGCACCAGCCGTTCATATCCGGGGACAGGTTGACCAGTGTGAGCTCGTTGCTGAATATGTTCGAGATGCGGCAGGCGGGGAAGCAGCTCTGGAAGGTCTCCATGCTGACGTTATCCCCGTCGGGCGTGATCGCGCGCCAGCCGACGTCGGTATAGGGATCGGCGTCCGCGATGAACACGGCGGTGGTGCCCGCGTAGCGCGTCTCCTCGGTCGGATTCTTGAACACCACCGGGGCCGGGGCCGCGGGCTCCGGGTCGGGTTCGGGCGTGGGTTCCGGGGTAGGTTCCGGCGTCGGTGCGGGTGTCGGCGTGGGCACCGGCGTCGGTGCGGGTGTCGGCGCGGGCGTCGGTTCCGGTGTGGACACCGGCGTCGGGATCGGGGTCGGCTCCGGCGTCGGCGCGGGTCGGCCGCCCGCACAGCCCGCGAGGGAGAATATCAGAAGAACAGTGAGCAGGATGCAGATGCTTCTCTTTCTCATCGCAAAGTCCTCCATAATATGTATTACAAACAGATATGAAAGTACGCAGCCGAGGCCGCGCGTGAAAACGCAGGGCTCCGTTTGCCGCGGCACAAGCAGCGGACATTCTCAGAAAACGCTAAAGTGGAGAGTGCGTTTTTTGCCGGGGCAAAAACACATTCTCCAAGATTCCGTCCATTCGCTTGTCCGCAGAGACATTCT
>CAMHEN010000074.1 GCA_946184165.1 uncultured Clostridia bacterium
CCGCCGGAGAAGGGGGAGATGGCGGTGTCGATCACGTCGGCGCCGGCTTCCACGGCCTTCATGTAGGTCATGAACGCAAGGCCGGTGGTGCAGTGGGTGTGGACGACGACGGGCAGGTCCACCGCGTCCTTGATGGCGGACACGAGATCATAGGCCTCTTTCGGGCTCATGATGCCGGCCATGTCCTTGATGCAGATGGTGCCTGCGCCCATCTGCTTGAGCTCCTTGACCATCTCGACATACTTCTGGAGCGTATGTACGGGGGAGGTGGTGTAGGAGATGGCGCAGGAGGCCAGGGCCCCGGACTTGACGGTCTCCTCGACGGCGACCTTGAGGTTGTTGACGTCGTTCAGCGCGTCGAAGATGCGGATAATGTCGATGCCGTTGCGGACGGACGCGCGCACGAAGCGGCGCACGATGTCGTCGCTGTAGTGCTTGTAGCCCAAAATGTTCTGCCCGCGCAGCAGCATCTGCAGCTTGGTATTGGGCATGGCGGCGCGGATCTTGCGAAGGCGCTCCCAGGGGTCCTCGTTCAGGAAGCGAAGGCAGACGTCGAACGTGGCGCCGCCCCAGCATTCCGCAGAGTAGTAGCCGGCCTGATCGATGGTTTTGAGGATGGGCTCGAACTGGTCGTAGCTCAGCCTCGTCGCGACAAGTGACTGGCTGGCGTCGCGAAGGACTGTTTCGGTAAACTGAATTTTCTTCATACGTACCTCCTCTGTATTTGCGAATGCAGATGTATTTGCAGGTGTATCTTTTTGCCAGCGCAAATTTACTTTATTATAACACAGATTCCGCCTGATGAAAAGCGCCGCGGCACAGTTTTTTTGCACAAAAATCGGAAAAATTGCCGAAGCCGGGGGCCGACCCCGACCGCAATACTTGACAAAAACACGGCGGCATTATCGGATGCTCTGTCAATTGACAAAAACAGAGGCAGGCGGTACAATTTTTTAAAATATTTTTTGCGCCATTTCGAGACTCGTTCTGTATCCGCCCGCTTTCGCGGGGAGGCAGAGATAGAATAAGAGAGGTAAGGGATCATGGAGAACTCCTATATTTCCCGCACCAGCGGCATCAAGGCAAAGGACAAGATCGGCTATGCCATGGGCGATCTCGCGTCCTGCCTCGTCTTCGGCCTGACCCAGAGCGTCCTGAACAAATACTACACGGACGTGCTGGAGATCAGCGTGCTGAGCGTCATGGTCATGACCATCATCGCCCGCATCTGGGACGCTGTGAACGACCCCATCTGGGGCCGCATCATCGACGGTGCGAAGAAATACCCCGACGGACGCTACCGCCACTGGATCAAGGTCTTCGCGGTGCCCACGGCACTCGCGGCGGTGCTGATGTTTGCGGACGTGCGCGGCTTCTCCGCCGGCGGACGGGTGGCCTGGATCTACTTCAGCTATATCCTCTTCGGCATGCTCTACACCTGCATCAACATCCCCTACGGCTCCCTCGCCCAGGTCATCACCTCCGACGACAAGGAGCGCTCCAGCCTCTCCGTTTTCCGTTCCATCGGCTCCACCTTCGGCGCCATGCCCGCCATGGTGCTGGCCTCCATGTGCTATGTGACACTGGCGGACGGGAAGAAGGAGATGAGCTCCAGCCGCGTCTTCATCGGCGCCTGCGCCATCGCGGCTCTCAGCATCCTGGCCTACTTCCTCTGCTATAAGTGGAGCAAAGAGCGCGTGGACACCCGGCCCGCCCCCCGCGAGAAGGGCCAGACCGTGAAGGTCATCAAGACCCTCCTCAAGAGCCGCCCCTTCATGGCCGTCTCCATCGCGAGCATGCTCTTCCTCGCGGCCCAGATGTTCGGCCAGGGCTACAACACCTATCTGTTCCACCACTACTTCAACAAGCCCGGCCTGACCATGCTGCCCACGGTGTTCCAGTATCTGCCCGTGGCGGTGATCATGTTCTTCGCTTCAAAGCTCGGCAACAGGTACGGCCGGCGGGAGGTCTGCTCTCTCGGCATTCTGCTTGCGGCGGTGTTCTATATCGCGCTCTTCGTGCTGGCCCTCTTCGGCATCACGCCCGTTTGGATGTATCTCGCCGCCTGCCTTATGAGCGGTATCGGCACGGCCTTCATTTTCCTGCTGGTGTGGGTGCTTGCCACCGACGCGATCGACTACAACAAGGTCACCTACGGCCTCAATGACGAGGCCACCTCCTACGCCTTCTATTCCTTCATGCGCAAGCTCGGTACCACCGTCGCAACCATCCTCATCAACGTCCCCCTCCTGCGCATCGGCTACAGCGGGAGCGAGCTCAAGACCGAGGGCCTCAGTGCCGAGGCCTTGAAGAGCATGTACAACTTCTCCGTCATGATCCCCGCGGTCCTCTTCCTGCTGGTCTATCTCACGCTGCGCTTCCTCTACCCCCTGTCCAAAAAGCGCGTCGAAGAGCAGCAGGTCCAGAAGGAGGCCCTGCTGCGCGCCCAGAGCGGGAAATAAGCGGAGATGAGGATCCTTGCCGTCTCGGATGTGGAGTCCAAGCGCTATTTTGAATATTATAAGCACGGCAGCCTCGACAAGTTCGACCTTATCCTCTCCTGCGGCGACCTGCACCCGGAGTATCTGGAATTTCTCGTGACCATGGCCCATTGCCCGCTCCTGTACGTCCACGGCAACCACGACGACCGCTATGACCGGGAGCCGGACGGTTGCGTGTGCGTGGACGACAAGGTGTATGTCTATCGGGGCCTGCGCATCGTGGGCCTCGGCGGGTCCTGCCGCTATCGGGACGGGAAGTACATGTATACCGAGCGGGAGATGAAGCGGCGCATGTTCCGCCTGGGCTATCCCCTGCGCCGCAGCGGCGGCTTCGATATCCTGCTGACGCATGCGCCCCTGCACGGGATGGGCGATCTGGAGGATCTGCCCCACCGGGGCTTCAACTGCTTCCGGCGGCTTCTGGACCGCTGGCACCCCCGCTATTTCATCCACGGCCATGTCCACCGCAATTACGGCCGTCAGATCCCCCAGAAAAGCAGCTACGGCGACACCACTGTCATTAACGCCTATGACTACTGCGTGATCGAAGTGCCGGACCCCGAACCCTGAAATTGGGAGAGCCGGGAAAATGAGGATTGACTTCTCCGCCGGGCATGTTATAATAAAAATGTAATAAAGGAACAAGCTGTTTACATAACTGTAACACCTGCTGCGGCAATGAAGGAGGACTATTATGATGAGAAAACAGGCAAAAAGAGTGACGGCGCTCGTTCTGTGCGTGATGCTGTTCGCGACGCTGTTTGCGGCCCAGTCCTTTGCGGAGGGCAAGGACGTGGATGCGTTCTACAGATGGTACAACCGGGCACACCAGGATTACGTCGACAGCGTGATCCGGAATCCCCAGACAATCGACGACTACAGGACGAACATGCTGCTCAAGTACCATTTCCTCGTGGCCTTCAACCAGCACCAGGCTGAGGCGGCCGGGGAGATCATCCGGGAAGCCATCGAGCTTGACGAGGAGACCTATCTGCGGCTTGTGGCCGAGCAGGAGCTGAAGCGGCAGGAATTCATCCAGTATGCCACGGAGTACCAGGCCGCGGCTGATGCGGCGGTCAGAATGGCGTCGGAGGCCAGAGAAGACGCCTGGCAGTCCTATGTTAACGGGGAGATCCCCTCGGCGGGCGAGCAGTACCGCAGCGACGAGGAGCAGATTTCCCAGGCGGCGCAGGCGGTGATCGGTGAAATCGAAGCGGACGCCGCCGCCACCTACAGAGAGATCGACGAGGACAGCGAGGCGATCGCGAGAGAGCGAGAGAGAAGGCTGAGAGCACTCCTGGAAGAGATGGAGAGACTGAGAAGAGCCCAGCCTAATACCATCGGCTGACCGCGGTTTTCCTGAAAACCGAGAGACAGAAAACAGGGGCTATAGCAGATGCTATAGCCCCTGTTTTTTGCCCGGTATCACCGCAGGGACGTCCGCCCCCAAGCTGAACACAGGCCTGTGCATATTGTATACGTTTTGTTTCGGCCCTTTTATGCGATGGCGATCGCGTTCCCGTCCAGGAAGGCCTCTTTGAGCGTATCCCCCTCGTAGCGGAGCTTGAGGGAAAAGAAGGGGCGGTCCGTGTCCAGAAGGCGGAGAAAGATTTTGTCGCCCTCCCAGATGGGGAGCGTGAACAAGGCTCTCTTGTCCACCCACTCGAGCTCGCCCTCGTCGCAGGATTTCAAAGTGCCGGTAAAGTCTGCCGAGTGGAACAGGTGCATGTACTCCGTGCCCCACGCATCCGACACGAAAGTGACGATCCCGCGGTAGGCCCAGCTCTTCATCACAAGCCCCGTCTCCTCGTACACCTCACGCCGGGCGCAGTCCTCGGGACTCTCGCCGGGTTCGAACTTACCGCCGATGCCGACCCACTTGTCCCGGTTCTCGTCCAGCTCCTTCTTGACGCGGTGAAGCATCAGGTATTTCCCGTCCCGCTCCAGGTGGACGAGAGAGGTGTTTCTCATCCGACTCTCACCTTGTCGCGGGTGATGTCCGCGAGAGTCGCGGCGCCGCACATGGTCATGGTGGACTTGAGCTCGCCGATGATCTTGTCCATGTAGACGCGGAAGCCTTCTTCGCCCGCCGCGTAGATCATGGGGAGGATCGGACGTCCGATCAGCACGCCGTCGGCCCCGAGCGCCAGGGCGCGGAACACGTCCACGCCGGAGCGGATGCCGCCGTCGACGAGGACAACGGTCCGGCCGCGGACGGCCTCCGCGATCTCGGGCAGGACCTCCGCCGTGGAGGCGACGCCGCCCTGCACTCTGCCGCCGTGGTTCGAGACGACGATGGCGGCGGCCCCGGCCTCGACGGCTTTTTCGGCGCCCCGTGCGGTCATGATGCCCTTGACGATGAAGGGCATTTTCGCGTAGTCGATGATCTCCCGCATCTCCGAAACGGACTTGCTGCCCGCGTTGGGATTCATGGCCTTGAGGAAGGGGAGGCCCGCCCCGTCCACGTCCATGCCGGCGCAGAAGATGCCGCCCTCGTTCAGGACGTCCAGCTTCTCAAACACGGCCTCCTTGTTCCAGGGCTTGATGATCGGGCAGCCGAGACCGCCGACCTTCTTCATATCCTCGGCGGAGCGGAGCATGATGGTGGGGTCCACCCCGTCGCCGGTGAGGGCCATAACGCCGTAGTCCGCGCAGGCCTTGATGAGGATGCTGTTATACTCCGCGTCCTTGTACTTCGGCCCGTAGTGCAGGTCGATGGCGCCGAGGGGCGCGGCGAAGATGGGGGCCTTGAACTCCCGGCCGAACATCTCAAAGCGCACGTCGGGGTCTGCGTTGGGGCAGAGCGTGTCCATGTTCACGCAGATCTCCTGCCACTTGTCGAAGTTGCGGGCGGCGGCGTTGCCGGGGTACTTGCAGCCGGGGCCGGGCATACTGTTGCCGCAGGCTTTGCCGTTGCAGACGGGACATGCCTTGCAGTAGGGGCCGACCTGATCGCGGGCGGCGGCCAGGATTTCATTGTAATTCATCTTGAACACTCCTTTTTGTTAATATGATGTTTTTCGTGTACAGTATGTATAAATGACAGCAAACTGTCAAGAGGCTCACGGCTGTAAACATTTACTATTGCCTTACTCGAAATCCCCGGATCGAAATATCTTTTGTTTCGCTTCTTCTGCGCAGGCGCAGGAATTTGGCCAGTAAAATGTTAGCATCTGCAGGGTCAGCAAAACGGCGAGGAGGCGTTTCACGATTGCATCCTCCTTCTTATTGATAAGCATATTTTATCAAAACAGGTACAGAAGAGCAAGATAAGATTCTCTTTGCACTATCCGAGCTATCTCACCCCGGTGAGATCCCAGTCCGGGATCATCTCCTCCGTGGCGGCGTCCGGCTCCTGCCAGAAACCCTCGAGTCCGCGCACCTGCATGTAGTGGATGAGGGCGCGGTTTTCCTCCGCCGTGACACGGCGCTGCAGCTCCGGGTATCGTTCCAGCCCGGGCATGGGCGTGTACTGGCTCATGAGGGAAAAGAGCACCGACCCGCGCGGAAACTCGTCTGCCGCGAAATCAATCACATCGCGTGCCTCGTCCACGCGTCCGGGGAGGATGAGGTGCCGGATCAGGACGCCGGACTTCATAAGGCCCTTTTCGTCCAGCACAAAGGGGCCCGTCTGGCGGAACATCTCCCGGATCGCGGCGGCGGCGACCTGGGGATAATCCGCCGCCGCGCTGTATCGTTTCGCGCTCGCGGCGTCATAATATTTATAGTCCGGCATATACACCTGCACGAGACCCTCAAGCTGCCGCAGGGTCTCCGCGCTCTCATAGCCGGAGCTGTTCCAAACCACGGGGATGCCGAGCGTGAGCCCGGACAGGGCCTCCGCGACGGCCGGGACATAGTGGGCCCCCGTCACAAGATCGAGACTGTCCACCCCCATGTCCCGCAGACGCAGGAACATCTCCCGCAGCGCCGGCACCGAGACGGGGCGGCCGCCCTCGCCGCGGCTGATGTCCCGGTTCTGACAGAATACACAGCGCAGGCTGCAGCCCGTAAAGAACACGGCGCCGGACCCGTTTTTCCCCGCGATACAGGGCTCCTCCCCGTAATGCGGGGCGGCGCGGGCCACCCGCGGCACAAGCGGCGAGCGGCAGATCCCGCCCGGCGTTTCTTCCCCGCGCAGGGCGCCGCAGCGACGGGGACAGAGATCACAGCAAACTTCCAATTTCCAACATCTCCCGTGATATGCAAAATGACAATTTCATGCCCTCTGACGGGGACGATTATAGCCCGTATTTGTACAGTTTGCAAGAAGATTGAAAAAATAGAAAATAGTACATGATTTTTTTGATTTCTGTGCTAAAATGGAGTGAATCTTAGGGAGAGGGTTTGCGTTTCGTTTCGCCTCCGCCGAAAAAAGGAGAGAGGACATGCTCAACATCGTGCTGGTCGAGCCGGAGATCCCCCACAACACGGGCGCCATCGCGCGCACCTGTGCCGCGACCGGAGCGCGTCTCCATCTCGTCAAGCCGCTGGGCTTCGATATCTCCGACAGGGCGGTCAAGCGCTGCGGGCTGGATTACTGGTATCTGGTCGACATTTCCGTGTATGAAAACCTGGATGACTACTTCGTAAAAAACGGGGACGAGGGCTTGTGGCTTGCCACGACCAAGGCCCCCCGCGCCTACTGCGAGGCGGATTTTTCCGGGAATGTGACGCTCATGTTCGGCAAGGAGACTGCGGGCCTGCCCCGGTGGCTGCGGGAGAAATACCGCGACAGATGCATCCGTATCCCGATGATCTCTCAGGCGAGGAGCCTGAATCTCTCCAATTCCGCCGCCATCCTCGCCTATGAGGCGCTTCGGCAGCAGGGCTTCCCGGGCCTGCTGGCTGAGGGCTCCATGGCGGGGCAAACGTAAAAACAACTTTATGAGGAGGATAACAGCATGAACTACAACAAGAAAACCGTTTATGATGCCGACGTCAAAGGCAAGAAGGTCCTGGTTCGCTGCGATTTCAACGTCCCCCAGGATAAGAAGACCGGCGAGATCACCAGCGACAAGCGCATCGTCGCCGCTCTCCCCACGCTCAAGTATCTGCTCGAGCAGGGCGCGGCCGTCATCGCCTGCTCCCACCTGGGCAAGCCCGTGGCCACCTTCGACGGCTACGTAAAGAAGCAGGTCGAGAAGGGCAGGAACGAGGCCGACATCACCCGCGAGGAGTGGGAGAAGTCCCTCAAGAAGCTGACCCTCGCCCCCGTCGCCAGGAGACTGAGCGAACTGCTGGGCCAGGAAGTGATCTTCGCCGCCGACACCATCGGCCCCGACGCCCAGGCCAAGGCCGCCGCGCTGCAGCCCGGCCAGATCATGCTGCTTGAGAACCTGCGCTTCGACAAGGGCGAGACCAAGAACAGCCCCGACTTTGCCAAGGCTCTGGCCGACATGGCCGAGGTCTTCGTGTCCGACGCATTCGGCACCGTGCACAGAGCGCATGCCTCCACCGCCGGCGTCGCCGCCTTCCTGCCCGCCTACTCCGGCCTGCTCGTCCAGAAGGAGCTGAGCATCATGGGCAAGGCGCTCGATAACCCCGTGCGTCCCTTCGTGGCCGTCCTGGGCGGCGCCAAGGTCTCCGACAAGATCAACGTCATCAACAACCTCCTCGAGAAGGCCGACACCATCATCATCGGCGGCGGCATGGCCTACACCTTCAAGAAGGCTCAGGGCTTCGAGGTCGGCCAGTCCCTGCTGGAGGCTGACCGCATCGACTACGCGAAGGACATGATCGCGAAGGCCGAGGCCAAGGGCGTCAAGTTCCTGCTGCCCGTGGACAACTACTGCGCGGCCGAGTTCTCCGCCGACGCAGAGCCCGTCCTCGTCGAGGGCGACATTCCCGCCGAGCTCATGGGCATGGACATCGGCCCCAAGACTGTTGAGATCTTCTCCGCCGCCGTCAAGGGCGCAGGCACCATCGTGTGGAACGGACCCATGGGCGTGTTCGAGTTCGATAAGTTCGCAAACGGCACCAAGGCCATGGCCAAGGCTCTGGCCGAGTCCGGCGCTGTCACCATCGTCGGCGGCGGCGACTCCGCCTCCGCGGTCGAGAAGCTCGGCTTTGCCGACAAGATCACCCACATCTCCACCGGCGGCGGCGCTTCCCTCGAGTTCCTCGAAGGCAAGGAGCTGCCCGGTGTGGCCTGCCTGCTCGACGCATGATTTTTGAGGCCGCTGTAGCCAAATTCTGAGGGGCTGTTTATACCCCAAATGGAGTAAATTGGGAAAGGATCAATACAATGAACAGAAAATACCGCAAGACCGTTATTGCCGGCAACTGGAAGATGAACATGCTGGCCTCCGAGATCAAGCCCTTCATGGAAGCGCTCAAGGAGAACCTGCCCAAGACCCGCACCTGCGAGATGGTGCTCTGCACCCCCGCCGTGATGATCCCCGCCATGATCAAGGCCGGCAAGGACTGCAAGGTTGCCGCCGGCGGTCAGGACGTGTCCAGGTACGAGAAGGGCGCCTACACCGGTGAGATCTCCGCAAGCCAGCTCGCCGACATCGGTGCCAAGTACTGCATCGTCGGCCACTCCGAGCGCCGTCAGTACCACGGCGAGGATGACATGCTCATCAACGCCAAGGCCAAGGCCCTCATTGAGAAGGGTATCATCCCCATCATCTGCGTCGGCGAGAGCCTTGAGCAGCGCGAGATGGACCTGACCATGGAGTATGTCGCCTACCAGGTCAAGGCCGCTCTCAGCGGCATCGACGCCTCCAAGCTGCGCCGCTGCATCATCGCCTATGAGCCCATCTGGGCCATCGGCACCGGCAAGACCGCCACGGCCGAGCAGGCTCAGGAAGTCTGCCAGGGCATCCGTGCCGTTATCCGCGGCATCTACGGCGCCCGTCCCGCCCGTGCTGTCAGCATCCTCTACGGCGGCAGCATGAACGCGAAGAACGCGGCCGAGCTGCTGGCGCAGCCCGACATCGACGGCGGCCTCATCGGCGGCGCTTCCCTCAAGCCCGCTGACTTCGCCACCATCATCAAGGCCACCGATCAGGAGTAATCCATTCCCTTGCGAACAAGGTTCGCAAGGGAGAGACTCGCGCTTATCGCACGCGGCTTGGGTGAGTCGCCGCGTTTGGTCGGCGCGAGGCCTCGCATTGCTCGGCTCAGGGTGTTTTTGCCGTGGCAGAGCTACGGCAAAAACTTCTTTGAATTTGTTTTTCTGCCGCCGATTTGTTTTTTCGCTTTCGGCCAAGCAAGAGTTAAAGTAAGGAGCTACTTATATGAGCAAAAAAGCAGTCCTGATCATCATGGACGGCTTCGGTCTCGCTGCCCCCTCGCGCGGCAACGCCATCTATGTGGCCGAGACGCCGAATCTTGACCGTCTTTTCGCCGAGAATCCCCACACCACCCTCCAGGCGTCCGGACTGGACGTGGGCCTGCCCGAGGGGCAGATGGGCAACTCCGAGGTCGGCCACACCAACATAGGCGCGGGCCGCGTCGTCTTCCAGATCCTGCCCAAGATGACCCAGGAGATCCAGAACGGCAAGTTTTTCCAGAACCCGGTCTACATCAAGGCCATGGAGGACGCCAAACAGAACGGCAAGGCCCTGCACGTCATGGGCCTCATGTCCGACGGCGGCGTCCACAGCCACCTGACCCATGTCTTCGCCATCCTCGACATGGCAAAGCAGCGCGGCGTGGAGAAGGTCTACGTCCACTGCTTCCTCGACGGGCGCGACGTGCCCCCTACGAGCGGCGCGGGCTTCGTCAGGCAGCTTAAGGAGAAGTGCGACTCCCTCGGCAACGCGAAGATCGCCACCGTCCAGGGCCGCTTCTGGGGCATGGACCGCGACAAGCGCTGGGACCGCGTGGAGAAGGGCTACAACGCCATCGTCTGCGGCGAGGGCGTCCAGGACCCCGATCCCGTGCACGCTGTGGAAGCCAGCTACGCAAACGACAAGACCGACGAGTTCGTCGAGCCCGTGGTCTGCTGCCCCGACGGTCAGATCAACCGGGGCGACAGCGTCATCTTCATGAACTTCCGCCCCGACCGCGCCCGCGAGATGACCTGGGCCCTGAACCTTGAGGACTTCGACGGCTTCGAGAGAAAGAAAAAGGTCTTCCCCCTGTCCTATGTCTGCACCGCCCAGTACGACGAGGCGCTGCCCCTTCCCATCGCCTACCCGCCCGAGGTCATCGAGAACACCCTCGGCGACTATGTGAGCAGCCTCGGCTACAAGCAGTTCCGCGTGGCGGAGACCGAGAAGTACGCCCACGTCACCTTCTTCTTCAACGGCGGCGTTGAGAAGGAGACCGAGGGCGAGGTCCGCTGCCTCGTCCCCTCCCCGAAGGAGTACCCGACCTACGACCTCATCCCGGAGATGAGCGCCGTCAAGGTCTGTGACAAAGTGGTGGAGGCCATTGCCTCCGACGAGTACGGCCTCATCGTCTGCAACTTCGCAAACTGCGACATGGTGGGCCACACCGGCGTCATGGATGCCGCCGTCAAGGCCGTCCAAACTGTGGACGCCTGCATCGGCCGCATCATGGACGAGGTCGCAAAGCACCCCGACACGGTCCTGCTGGTCACGGCCGACCACGGCAACGCCGACGTCATGTTCGACGAGGCCACCGGCAAGGTCAACACCGCCCACACCACAAACCCCGTCCCCTTCGTTGTCTGCGAGAAGGGCATCTCCCTGCGCCCCGGCAGACTCGCCGACATCGCGCCGACGATCCTGCACGTCATGGGTCTCGAGCAGCCCGCCGAAATGACCGGCGAGTGCCTGGTCCGGTCAAACCAGCCATAAAAATGCCGCCCGAAAGGGCG
>CAMHEN010000075.1 GCA_946184165.1 uncultured Clostridia bacterium
ACCCCGCTGGAGGTCTGGCTGGGCGTGATCGGCATTCTGGTCACGCTGGAGGCCTGCCGCCGCGCGGTCGGCCTGCCGATCGTGGTGGTCGCTTCCGCCTTCATCATCTACGCCTTGACGCAGAAATCCCTGCGCATGAACGTATACAATCTCTTCTATACGGCCGACGGCATCATCGGCACCCCTATCCGCGCCTGCCTGAACTTCATTGTGCTGTTCGTCATCTTCGGTGCGTTTCTGGATAAGACGGGCATCACCCAGTTCTTTATCGAGCTTGCAAACTCCATTGCGGGCAGCTCCTCCGGCGGCCCCGCGAAGGTGGCGGTCATCTCCTCCGCCCTCTGCGGCATGGTGTCCGGCTCCTCCGTGGGCAACACCGTGACCACCGGCTCCGTGACGATCCCCATGATGAAGAAGACCGGCTACAAGCCCGAGTTTGCGGGCGCCGTCGAGGCGGCGGCCTCCACCGGCGGCCAGATCATGCCCCCTATTATGGGTGCGGCGGCCTTTTTGATGGTGGAGTATGTCACCATGCCGAACACGGTGGTCAACTACGGCTATATCGCCGTGCGCGCCATCCTGCCCGCCGCGCTGTATTTCGCGGGCATTTTCATGATGGTCCATCTGGAGGCGAGAAAGAACGGCCTCACCGGTATCCCGCGTGAGCAGCTTCCGAAATTCTGGCCGCTCTTCCTGCGCAAGGGCTTCCTGCTCCTGCCGCTGGCGGCGCTGGTGTACTTCCTTATGACGCGCACCATGGCCTTTGCCGCCATCGCCGCCACCTGCCTTGCCATTCTGGTGAGCCTGGTGTTCAAGGAGACGCGCATCATCCGCGTCAGCTACACGGACGAGATGGGTTACCGTCTCGACCTCTACCGCCTGACCGACGCGCTGGAATCCGGCGCAAAGAGCACCCTGACCGTGGGCATCGCATGTGCGGTGGCGGGCATCATCGCCTGCGTCATCACCACCACCGGCATCGGCTCCTCTCTCATCTCCATCATCATCGGGGCCTCCGGCGGCTACAAGATCGTGGCGCTGTTTCTCACGATGCTCACCTGCATCATCCTGGGCATGGGCGTGCCCACCACCGCGAACTATGTTATCATGGCCACCACCTGCGCCCCCGTGCTGATCCGCATGGGCATCCCCAGCATCGCGGCCCACATGTTCGTGTTCTACTTCGGCATCGTGGCGGATATCACCCCGCCCGTGGCCCTGGCTGCCTACGCCGGCTCCGCCATTGCCCACGCGAGCCCTATGAAGACCGGCGTCAACGCGACCAAGCTCGCCATTGCGGCCTTCATCGTCCCCTACATCCTCGCGCTGAACCCCGCTATGGTCTTTGTGGACACCACGGCTATTGAGGTCGTCTTCATCGTGCTGACCTCCCTCGTGGGCATGTTTGCCCTGTCCATGTCGCTGGAGGGCTTCTACAGAGGGAGCCTCTCGGCGGTCCTTCGCATCGCCGCCGCCGTCGGCGGCCTGATGCTTATCTACCCCGGCACGACCACCGATATTGTGGGTCTCGTGATGGTGGGTGGCGTGATCGCTTTCCAGGTCCTCCGGGAGAAGAAAGCCGCCGCAGCATAAGTATTATACGTATTACGCAGGCAGGGGCCATCTATTGATGGTCCCTGCCTGCGCTTTAGCCAGCCCGGCAAAATCCGCTTTTCATCCGTTCGGCGGTATGATATGATACCTGTAATAGAAATCGTACCATTCCGAAGGGGGGGAGCGCATGGAGGACAGGAATATCGGAATGGCCCGTGCCGTCGCGGAGGCGGTCGCACGTGAAGGCGGCCGCACCTACTATGTAGGCGGCTTCGTCCGGGACCGTGTCTTGGGGCGGGAGAGTAAGGATATCGATATTGAGGTGCACGGCGTCCCCGCGCGGACGCTGGAGGCGATCCTGGACAGCCTTGGGGAGCGGCTGGAGCTCGGCGTGAGCTTCGGCATCATGGGCCTGAGACACTATGATCTGGACATCGCCATGCCCCGCTGCGAGACGGCCACCGGGCGCGGACACAGGGACTTTGCCGTCTCTGTCGATCCCTTCCTCGGCGCTGAAAAGGCGGCGCGGCGCCGGGATTTCACCATCAACGCCCTGATGCAGGATGTGTTGACAGGAGAGGTGCTGGATTTCTTCGGCGGCCTGGAGGACCTCCGGCGCGGCAGGATCCGTCATGTGGATGACAAAAGCTATGTGGAGGACCCGCTGCGGGCGCTGCGGGCGGCGCAGTTTGCCGCGCGCTTCGGCTTTGCGGTCGCGGAGGAGACGGCGGAGCTGTCGGCCGGGATGGACCTTGCGGCCCTGCCCGGGGAGCGCGTCGCCGGCGAGCTTGAAAAGGCGCTGCTGAAAGCGGACAAACCGTCGGTCTTTTTTGAGGTGCTGCGAAACATGCGACAGCTCTCCGTCTGGTTTCCGGAGCCGCAGGCCCTGATCGGCGTCCTCCAGAACCCGGTCTTCCACCCGGAGGGGGATGTGTGGACCCACACCATGCAGGTGCTGGACGAGGCGGCAAGGCTCCGCCAGGCGGCGGAAGAGCCGCTGTGGTTCATGCTGTCGGCCCTGAGCCACGATTTAGGAAAGGCGGTCGCGACGGAGGAGATCAACGGCGTCCTCCACGCCTATGCCCATGAGAAGCAGGGGCTGCCGCTGGTGGAACGCTTCCTGTATCGCCTCACGAGAGAGGCAAAGCTCATACAGTATGTGCTCAACATGACGCAGCTGCACATGAAGCCCAACATGCTCGCGGCGAGCGGCGCCGGCGCCAAAAGCTACATGAAGCTGTATGACAGCTCCGTCTGCCCGGCGGATCTGCTGCTGCTCGCCAAAGCGGATTACCTGGGCTGCGCCGGGCCGCAGACCGACAGGGAAGCCCTGCTCGCGGCCTATACAGAGACGGAGCGGAGGCTGCGGGAAATGCATGCGCTGTATGAGGTGCGGATGCGGGAGCCCTGTCTTATGGGGCGAGACCTGATCGCTGCAGGTTTGGAGCCGGGGCCGCTGTTCACCGAGGCTCTGGCCGAAGCCCACAAGCTGCGGCTCGCCGGACGACCCAGGGAGGAGCAGCTCAAATGTGCTCTCGCCCTTGTGCGCAGACGAAAAAAAGAGAACTGATACTATTTTTCCATAAAAGCAGACACTATTTATGGAAAAGATGCCGCGAAGGCGGCATACAGTTGCTGACGCAGCTGACGTCTCATACGTTTTTCAACACGCCATAAGGCGCTGTAATACCATTCTTCAATAAAACGCATACAAAGACGCGTTTTGTGCGCAGCGAAGGCTGCGCCCGGCAAAGCCTATGCTTTGCCGAAGATCGGTATTACACGCTTTCTTCAAAGGCGTATTGCGCAGTTGCCTGTGAGCCCAACGGCTCACAGGCAACTAAACGTTTTTTAATCGTATAATTGAAGAAAAGTATAAAAAGCAGACATCGTCTGCTTTTTAATGAAAACCAGTATGAAGCGGCTGAAACAAAATGTATCATTCATTATCCATTTCGCTCGTCTCAGGGGAAACCACGAATTGCGAAAAAATACAAGTATGAATTGGGTGAACGTTAGGAAAGCCAGGCAGCGAAATCGGGCACCTTTTTAAAGTAAAGGGGACAGTTCTGCCGCATGAAGTTTTCAATCTCCGGGATGTCATAGGCCCAGCCCACCGCGGCAAAGTCCACGCCCGCGGCCCGGGCCATGTCGTAGCCCGGCTTGAGGTCGTCGATCATCAAAAGCTCCGAGGGCTTGAGGTCAAAACGCGCCATGATGTCCTCCAGCGGGAAGGGGTTGGGCTTGCGCTGCTCCTCGGGCCGTTCCCAGCCGTAGACCGCGTCCGGCTCCGCGAGACCGTTTGCCCGGTAGTCCCGGCGGATGTTGAAATCGTAGGAGTGGGATACCACGCACACAAGGCCGCCCTCTGCCTTCTGCCGCTCCATGATCTCCCTGATGCCGGGGTAGGCGACCGGAATGTGATTCTTTACGTAGTCCTGCCAGTAGCGCTCCTCCTGGTGGAGCTGTTCATCCGTCATGCCGTAGCGCTCCCGGCAGAGAGCCACAAAGCCCGGATCAAAGTTGAGCAGGAAATATTCCTCCAGCGTCAGGGTCTCCCCGGGGAAGTATTCCCGCAGATAATCGGCAAAACAGGGGAAGTGAATGGTGGCGGTGGAGTTCACCACCGTATCGTCGTGATCGAATACCAGGCATTTGTATTTCATGAAAAGGCTCCGTTTTCTTTTTTCGACAGTATATCATAAAAACGTGGCAATGCAACAAAAACCGCCCGGAAGGGCGGTTTTTGTTAGAGACTGTCAAAAAAGCCTGGCGGCAGTGTGCGATAACAGAGCCGCAGGGGAGCTCGAGGGGGCAAGGCCCGCCTCGAATACGATAAACCGCCGTCTGAAAAGACTTGAATTTCAAGGCTTTTCAGATATCAGCATTTTGCCTCAAGCAAAATGCTCGGCGGCAAAGCGCAGGCAAAAAAGTCCCCCAAAAGGACTTTTTTGACAAGCTGAACAAAAACCGCCCGGAAGGGCGGTTTTCGTTTTTAGGGTATTACTTCTTCTCATTCTCGTATCTCGCCTTTTCGAGGGCTTCGCGTTCGGCGGCGCGGATCTTTTCCGCCTCGGCCTTCTTCGCGGCCTTCTCCTCTGCGCGGAGGACGCGGCGGGCTTTCAGCTTTGCCGCGAGCTTCTTAAACAGCGGGCGGCAAACGAAGAACAGCACTGCCAAAATCGCGATGGTCGGGATCGCGGACACCAGCCACACCAGCAGATCCTTGAAGAACTGTCCTGCGTTTTTCAGTGCGTCGGTAAAAGCGCGCCGGAGCTCCTCCCCGTAGGTGATCTTCGTGACCTTCTCCGGGGTGTAGACCTGGACCTCCTTGACCGTGATGCTCAGGGAGCTGTAAGCCACGCGGCGGTCCCAATTGTTGAGACTGGACTGGAGGGAGTCGATGCGGTAGCGCACGTCGCTGAGCTTGTCCTCAATGGTGATGATGTCCTCCACCGTCTCGGCGATGGTCAGCATCTCCACAAGCCGCGTCTCCTGGGCCTGCAGCGCCTTCAGCCGGGCCTGCACGTCGTAATACTGGGCGGTGACGTTCTCGGTGTAGGTGTGGGTGTAGGGGACGTTGCCAATTTCGGAGAGGCTCCCCATGAGGGCGGTGAACTTCTCGCTCGGGATACGCAGGGTATAGCTTGCGCTGCGGCGGGAGGTGTAGCCGCGGGATGTGTCGTAGTAGTTGCTGCCGTTGACGGAGCTGGACTCGATGAAGCCGCCCTCGCGCTTGATCATCTCCTCCAGGGCTGCGATGCTCTTTTCAAACTCGGTGGTCTCGACGGTGGCGTCGCCGGAGTAGATGATCTTCTCCGGGTTTTCCTCGGGGGTGTCGCCCGCGGCGTTATTATCGGCGCCCGCGGCCTTTTTCCCGCTGCTTGTTGTGGTGTTCGTCATGCCGAGGCCGCTGTCCTCCATCACCATTTCCATATCCATATCATAGGCGGCGGACATCTGCATGGGGGCGGGGATCATCTCGGGCTCATAGTATCCGGAGTATTCGGCGGTCTCGCGGGCCTGGTACTGGTCACTTTTATTGGAGCTTCCGCAGGCACAGAGGGACAGGCACATCACAAGTGCCAGCAGGAGCGCGGAGAAACGTTTTGTTTTCATGGTTCAATCCTCCCCATATCTCAGTATCAAAACAGGCGTTCTCGCCTTCGCCTTTTCTGACGCATATGGTGCGGAATTGTTCCCGCATCTCTGATAAAAATCATATGAGTATCGGCTTTAGCAACAAAGCGTCCAACGCATATTCCATAGGGGTCGATCCTCAGATAGACCCGATCCTTCGTTCATTGCAGAGGCCATAGTATTTCGGCCCGATGAGGGCATCGGCCCCTGCGACCTTGTAATCATTCTCCGGAAAACGCACAAAAAGGCGCGGACGCACGCGTCCGGGTCTGGGCAGATTGAATGAAAAAACAAAAAGCATCAGGGAAGACTTGACATTTTTCAAAAGCGAGAGTATAAATATACACATCAAGCGAATATTCCTTGCATAGGAGGCAAGTAAAATGAATAAAAATGAGATAAAGAAAATCGTCCTCGCCTACTCCGGCGGACTTGACACCTCGGTCATCATTCCTTGGCTGAAGGAAAACTACAACGACCCCGAGATCATTGCCGTGGCCGGCAACGTCGGCCAGGTGGGTGAGCTGGACGGCCTGGAGGAGAAAGCCCTCAAGACCGGGGCGAGCAAGTTTTACGCCCTGGATCTGGCCGACGAAATGGTCAACGACGTGATCATCCCCTGCGTGCAGGCGGGCGCCAAATATGAGGACTACCTGCTGGGCACGGCCTTCGCCCGCCCCATCATCGCCAAGGGTCTCGTGCAGATCGCGCTCCAGGAGGGGGCCGACGCCATCGCCCACGGCTGCACCGGCAAGGGCAACGACCAGGTCCGCTTTGAGCTCGCCATCAAGCACTTCGCCCCGGGCATGAAGGTCATCGCCCCCTGGCGTGAGTGGAGCATCAAGTCCCGTGAGGAGGAGATCGACTATGCCGAGGCTCACAACGTCCCCCTCAAGATCAGCCGCGAGACCAATTACTCCAAGGATAAAAACCTCTGGCATCTGAGCCATGAGGGCCTGGATCTGGAGGACCCCTGGAACGAGCCGCAGTATGAGAAGCCCGGCTTCCTGGAGATGAGCGTGAGCCCCCTGGAGGCCCCCGACAAGCCCGAGTACATCACCATTGACTTTGAAAAGGGCGTCCCGACCGCCCTCAACGGCGAGGCGATGAGCCCCACGGACATGATCTGGAAGCTCAACGACCTGGGCGGCAAGCACGGCATCGGCTTGCTGGACATCGTGGAGAACCGCCTTGTCGGCATAAAGTGCCGCGGCGTGTATGAAACACCGGGCGGTACGATCCTCTATGCCGCGCACGCGGCACTCGAGACCCTGTGCCTCGACAAGATGACGGCCCACAAAAAGCAGGAGCTGAGCGTCTGCTTTGCAGAACTCCTCTATAACGGCCAGTGGTTCTCCCCTCTGCGGGAGGCGCTTTCGGCCTTCGTGACTGCGACGCAGAAGAACGTCACCGGTACCGTCAAGCTCAAGCTCTACAAGGGCAACATCATCAAGGCCGGCCTCAAGAGCCCCTATTCCCTCTACTCCGAAAACATCGCCACCTTCGGTGAGAGCGATTACGACCAGGCCCAGGCCGCGGGCTTCATCAATCTCTGGGGTTTGCCCACCACGGTGCAGGCGCTGATGGAGCAGGGAAAACTTTAATCGATTTGGAAGCAGGGCTTCTTAATCGAGGACTCGCGCTTATCGCGGAAGAGCGCCGCAAAAAGGAAAGGATTATTCGATCATGACTAAGCTATGGGCGGGGCGGACGGAGGCGGAGACGGCGCAGCTCGCCGACGACTTCAACTCCTCCATCGCCTTCGACAGCCGCATGGCAAAGCAGGATATCACCGGCTCCATGGCCCACGCCGCCATGCTGGGGGCGAAGGGCATCATCACCGAAGACGAGGCCGCGCAGCTCATCGACGGACTGCAGGGAATCCTGGACGATCTCGAAAGCGGCGCGCTTCCGATCGACTATGCCGCCGAGGATATCCACATGTTCGTCGAGCAGGTGCTGACACAGCGCCTCGGCGAGGTGGGCAAAAAGCTCCATACCGCCCGAAGCCGGAACGATCAGGTTGCGCTGGATTTCCGCATGTACCTGCGCGACGAGATCGACACCCTTACAGCGCTGACGAAGGCTCTCGCCGCGGTGATCTGCGACAAGGCCGAGGAATACAGGGACGCCATCATGCCGGGCTACACGCATCTCCAGCGGGCTCAGCCCGTGACCTTCGGCCACCAGCTCATGGCCTACGCGATGATGCTGCTGCGAGACCTCGGCAGACTGCAGGACTGCCGCAGGCGCCTGAATCTCTCACCCATCGGCTGCTGCGCCCTCGCCGGCACCACCTACGACACCGACCGGGAGATGGAGGCGAAGGCCCTCGGTTTCGACGGGATCTGCCTCAACTCCATCGACGGCGTGTCCGACCGGGACTTTGCCGCCGAGCTCTGCGCAGCTCTCGCAATCGAGATGATGCACCTGTCCAGACTCAGCGAGGAGCTGATCCTCTGGTCGAGCTGGGAGTTTCAGTTTATCGAGCTGCCCGACGCCTACACCACCGGCTCCTCCATCATGCCGCAGAAGAAAAACCCCGACATGGCAGAGCTGGTGCGCGGCAAGACGGGGCGGGTCTACGGCGATCTGATGGGGATCCTCACGGTACTCAAGGGCTTGCCGCTTGCCTACAACAAGGATATGCAGGAGGACAAGGAGGGCGTGTTTGACGCCTGCGACACCGCGAAGATGTGCCTGGAGGTCATGGCGGGGATGCTCCCCGGAATGAAGGCCAGGCGTGAAAAAATGCGCAAGGCGGCGTCCGAGGGCTTCATCAACGCCACCGACCTTGCGGATTATCTCGTAACAAAGGGCCTGCCCTTCCGCAGCGCCTATAAGCTCTCGGGCAGCGCGGTCGCCAAATGCATCCGTGAGGGCAAGACTCTCGAGAGCGTGAGCCTGGAGGAGTATAAGGAAATCTCTCCTCTTATTGAGGCGGACATATATGAACACATCGACCTGCGCACCTGTGTCTCGAAGCGCGTGAGCGCGGGCGGGACTTCCGTGGAATCTGTAGAGAAGCAGATCAAAGCCGCGCGGGAGGCGCTTTCGGTATGAATACCGCGCAAGCCATCCTTCTTCAGAAGAAGCTGCATGAGATCCCCGAAGCCTCCGGCTGCGAGGTCCAGACCAAACAGACCCTGATCGACTTTCTGAAAAGAGAGAGCGATCTTGAGATCATCGACTGCGGCAAGTGGTTTTACGCCGCACACCGCGAGGGGGCCGGACTCCCCGGTATCGCCTTCCGCGCCGACATGGACGCGGTCACGGGGGCCGACGGCAAGCCTTACCACGGCTGCGGGCACGACGGGCACAGCTCCGTCATGGCGGCGCTGGCGGCCTCGATCAGGGGCCAGACCCTCGGCAGGAACCTCTTTTTCCTCTTCCAACACGCCGAGGAGACCGGCGCGGGCGCGGCCGAGTGCTGCTCGATCTTCGACAGAGAGAAGATCGGCGCGATCTACGGCTTCCACAACTGCCCCGGCTTCCCGGAGGGAGCGGTGCTGCTGCTGCATGACACCTTCGCCTGCGCGTCCCGGGGCGCGATGCTCCGATTTGAGGGCAGCCAGACCCACGCGGCCTATCCCGAGAACGGGCGAAACCCCGTCTTCCCCATAGCGGCGTTCTTCAGCCGATGGCAGGAGGTGACCGACCCGTCGCTCTATGGCGGCATGGTCCTCGCGACGCCGGTGTGCGTCACGGCGGGCTCGCGCTCCTTCGGGGTCGCGGCCGGCAGCGGGGAGATCGATCTGACGCTGCGTGCCTGGCACGACGGGGATCTGAAACACCTCGCCGCCCTCGTCAGGATCACGGCGCAGCAGCTCGCGATGCAGGCCGGGATCGGCTTCTCCTATGAGGAGCAGGATGTGTTTCCCGCGACGGTGAACGATCCCGCGCTCTATGAGACGGTCGAAAAAGCCGCCGCCCTCGCGGGACTGCACTGCATCACCCCAGACGAGCCCTTCCGCTGGTCCGAGGATTTTGGCTGCTACGGCGCGCGTTGCCCGGCCTTCTTCTGCGGCATCGGCGCGGGGGAGGACGCCCCGGGGCTCCACACCCCGGACTACCGCTGGAGCGAAGCGGTGACCGACGCGGCCCTCCGCCTTTTCTCCGCACTCATCCGTATATGAATTTGCTCTGCAAATGAATATAAATCGATTTATTAAAGGAGACAACGAACATGAAAAAAATGATTTCTCTTCTGCTCTGCGCGATCCTTTGCATCGCCTGCTTCGCCCCCGCCGCCATGGCTGCGGACGCCAAGGTCCTCAAGGTTGCCACCAACGTCGCGTTCCCGCCCTACGAGTACTATGAAAACGAGAAGGCCGTCGGCATCGACGTCGACATCATCCAGGCCATCTGCGACAAGCTCGGCTACACCATGGAGCTGAGCGACATGGAGTTCGGCTCCATCATCACCGCGGTCGCCGCGGGTAAGGTCGACATCGGCTTCGGCGCCATCACCATCACCGAGGAGCGCGCCAAGAGCGTCCACTTCACCACCAGCTACTCCACCGGCATCCAGTCCATCATCGTTAAGGAAGACTCCCCCATCGCCTCCGTTGACGACCTGCACGGCGACAAGATCAAGATCGGCGTCCAGCAGGATACCACCGGTGACATCTACGCCACCGGCGACTTCGGCGAGGACCACATCGCCCGCTTCAACAAGGGCGCCGACGCCGTCCAGGCTCTGCTCACCGGCAAGGTCGACGCTGTCATCATCGACAACAGCCCGGCCGAGACCTTCGTTGCCCAGAACAAGGGCCTGAAGATCCTCCCCACCGTCTACGCCGAAGAGGACTACGGCTTTGAGCTCAGCTACGCCAACGAGGCCCTTTACAACGAGGTCAACGGTGCGCTCGAGGAGCTGCTGAAGGACGGCACCGTGCAGAAGATCATCGACAACTACATCTCCGCCGACTGATCCCGCGCGCAAAACTGAACAGATCCGGGGGCGCCTCGGCGTCCCCGGGATTTATGACTTTTGGAGGATTCAGCAATGGCAGAGAGCTTTGCCAGTCTCAAAGAGAGCTTTGTATTCAATTTCATTGAGGGCGCGCGCTGGAAGTATATCACAAACGGCCTGCTCGTCACGCTGAAGGTCACCTTCTTCGCGCTGCTGCTCGGCATCGTGATCGGCGTCGTGGTAGCGATGATACGCTCGTCCTTTGACAAGACGAAGGACGAAATGCAGCCCGGCCCCGGCAAGTGGGTCATGACGGTGCTCAACGCCGTCGCGCGGCTGTATCTGACCGTGATCCGCGGCACGCCCGTTGTCGTACAGCTTCTGATCGGCTACTTCGTCATCTTCGTCTCGTCGACGAACACGGTCTTCGTCGCGTCCATGGTCTTCGGCATCAACTCCGGCGCGTACATCACCGAGATCATCCGCGGCGGCATCATGAGCATCGACCCCGGCCAGTTTGAGGCAGGCAGAAGCATCGGCTTCAACTACATCCAGACGATGCGCTTCATCATCATCCCGCAGGCGTTCAAGAACGTCCTGCCCTCGCTGGCAAACGAGTTCATCGCCCTTTTGAAGGAGACCGCCGTCTGCGGCTACATCGGGCTGATGGATCT
>CAMHEN010000076.1 GCA_946184165.1 uncultured Clostridia bacterium
TGATGGACAAGGAGATGGGCTGGTTCCACGCCTGCTCCTCCTGGCCCCTCACCGATCTCAAGATCAAGATCCCCATCATGTGATCCAAACATATAGCAAAACATCCGTAAAAGAAGGAGCTGCAGCATTACTTCCGTTTTGCTGCAGCTCCTTCTTTTCAGCCATCCCTGCCGGCCGGATGCCCGGATTCATCGCTTTTTTGACGGGCTAGCCTTCTTCTTGTATGTGGTGCTCAAAGATATCCTTCAGCTTCATCATATCGATCTTTCCGCTTCCCAATAGCGGGAATTCCTGAAACGCCAAAAATCTGGAGGGGATTTTATATTTTGACAGCCTCGCAGCAAGTCTTGCTTTTGCGTCTTCTTCCCGAAAGCACATGCCCTGCTTGATCTTTACACATGCCCCGACCTCTTCACCGAAAAAGTCGCTGGGGTAGCCGATCACCCGCACATCTTCGATTTCCTCCAGCTCAGCCACGGCCGCCTCCACCTCCTGCGGCATGATGTTCTCCCCGCCGCGGATGATCAGATCTTTATATCTCCCCTCAAAACAGAGATACCCGTCCTCACGAAAACAGCCAATGTCCCCCGTATGCAGAAAGCCGTCCGCATCCATGCTGTAGTCTGCCAGTGACACATTATAAAAACCCAGCATCAGATGCTCTCCCCGGGTCAGGATTTCGCCGGGGTTGCCCGGCGGACACAGCTTGCCGGTTTCCCGGTCGATAATCTTTACCTCCGTATCATACAGCGGTACGCCGACCGTATGCAGCAGGTTTTCTCGGCTCTCCCCATAAATCGTCACACTGACGGGGGCAATTTCACTCAGTCCATAGGCGACCACAAAATGGTTTTGCGGGAGTGCTTTTATAAAGTTATCCATCTGCTTTTCCGTTGCGGCCGCTCCGGCCAGAAAGGTACAGCGAAGGGATGTAAAGTCTGCCGGATCAAAGCAACGGTTATTCAGCAGCGCGATAAACATGGTGGGGACGGAATGCAGCAGGGTACATTTTTCCTCGCGCATGATCCGAATCAGCGTAGCCGTGCGGATATTATCCGGGATAATCAGCAGTGCACCAGTCAACATGCAGGGAAACAGGCACACCACCAGTCCCATGATATGAAACAGAGGCACGATCAGCAGATTCCGGTCCTGTTCGGTCACATACTGACAAACGACCTGCTTTTCCGACGCCTTTAAAAGCGAGCGGGAGGAATGGATTACGCCCTTCGGCCTCCCGGTCGAGCCGGAGGTAAAGAGCATGGCGCAGGGCGCGTCCGCATATCCCGCTTCCCGATACAGTTCCTTGATTGCGGCATATTCCCCAAAGCGATCCTTCAGATTCTGCGGCTTCCGGAAGGAATACAGGCCCTTAACGGACCATCCGGGTACCTGCCGGAGCTTGTTCAAAAAGCTGTCCTCCTCGTCCAGATCGGCAATCTCCCCGTAGCAGAGGAACCGCATATCCCCTATGACAGCCGTGGCGCCGATTTCCCGCGCAATCTGTGCGGGATTGATCAACATCGCGACTGCACCGAGCTTCTGCAGGGCCAGAAAGGTCAGCACCCAGTTGACGCTGTTTGCGCCGCAGAGCCCGACATGCGCTCCGGTTCCGACGCCGAGAAGCGAAAGATCGTGGGCAATGATCTGCGAGGCCATATCTATTTCGCGCCAAGTGTATACCGTACCGTCTTCCTGCTTCAATGCAGCCTGATCCGGCGCTACATTTACCTGCCGCCGCAGAAGATCCTTTACGGAAAGCTCTGTAAGCTCACTCCATTTGTTTTTTCCAGTGCCGCCGTTTTCATTTCTGCACGGAATCGTTTGTGTCATATGAAAAAGGCTCCTTTATACATGTAAATGCCGCTGTCCGCAGGCAGCAATCCCGGCATTAAAGGCAGCCGCGGTCAATGAGGGCGTTGAGCGCCTTCACCGCTGCCTGCGCGTCGTCGGTATATATAATGTGGTCGCAGCTCTCTGCGCGCGCCTTCTCCTGCGCGGCGCGGTCCAGGCGGGCCGAGACCTCAAAGGAGCTGCGTGCGGTCTTCTCATAGATGGCGCGCAAAAGCGCCTCGCTCGAGGGCTCCATGTACACCCACACGGCCTCGGGCATGTTGGCCTTGACCTGGGCGGCCCTGTCCGCCTCCAGATCCAGCACCACGTTTTTGCCCGCCGCGAGCTGCTCGTTCACAAGCCTGCGGGAGGTGCCGTAGTCGTTGCCGGCAAACTCGGTACACTCCAGAAGCTCCCCGGACTCCTTCATGGCGTTCCAGCCCTCCAGATCGTAAAACCGAAAACCGACGCCGTCGACCTCCCCGTCCTTCATCTTGCGCGCCGTGACGGGGATCACGCGCCCGATATCGTCCCGGCTGTCGAGCACCGCGCCGAGAATTTCGCGCAGCCCCGCCCCGGAGGGGCCGGAGATCACAAACAGCTTACCCATGGTAATCCTCCCGTGAAGAAACAGTTTTTTGTTATTATACCGGATTCAGGCCAGCTTTGCAAGGGGCCGTTCTCCGGCGGAGGAAAGCAGTCGAGTGAAACGGTAGGTTATATCTTGCAAATTGAGAACTGCTTTGTTATACTTACAGCGAACCAAGCCTCTCAAGAAAAAGGAGACGCCCATTGAAAAGACGCACATCCAAGGAAGTTTTCGGCGAAGCGCTGCTCACGCTGGCCCGGACGGAGAGCGTGGAGCGCATCACCGTCAAGCAGATCGTGGAGGAGAGCGGCCTGTCGCTGCAGACCTTTTATAACCATTTCCATGACAAAGAGGACTTGATCGTCTGGATGTACCGCCGCGGGGGTGAGCGGGCACTGGCTAAGCTCGAGGGCCGGTTCGGCGGTTTTCATGACCTCGCCCTGGACAGCATCCGCTTCTATCGGGAAAACGGCTGCTTTCTGCAGGGCAGTATGGTAGGCGTCTGCGCGGAGATCGCCGCCGACAGCGCCTACAGCTTCCTGTCGGCCTTTGTCTGCCACCGCCTGAACCGGGAGAAGCTGCCGGAGGAGCTGGCCTTCTACTTGCAAATGTACGTCTATGCCTGCCTGCACATCTTCCATGTCTATTCCCTCAAGGGCTGGGACCTGCCGGAGGAGCGCCTCGCCGCCTACCTCGAGCAGGGCATGCCCGAAAAGCTCAAGCCCTGGCTGCTTTGCTGAATATACTCTGCGCCCTCGGAGAAATCTGCGGGCGTTTTTCTTTCCATTCCGGGAAATATATGGTAGAATATCCCCATCCTGATAAATCGAGGTACAACGCCGTGGAAGAAACCTACCGTCCGCCCTGTGCGCTGTATAAAAAATGCGGCGGCTGCCAGCTCCAGCACCTGCCCTATCCCGAACAGCTCCGGCGCAAGCAGGCGCGGGAGATCGCGCTTTTAGGCCCCTTCGGGCATGTGGAGGATATCATCGGCATGGCCGACCCCACCCACTACCGCAACAAGGTCTGCGCGGCCTTTGCCCTGGATCAGAAAAAGCGTATCGTCTCCGGCGTGTATCAGCCGGGTTCCCATCGGGTCGTCCCGGTGGATGAATGCCTCATTGAGGATGAGACCGCGGACCGCATCATCGTCGATATCCGGAATATGCTGCGGGACTTTAAGATCCAGGTCTTTGACGAGCGCAGCGGCCGCGGCTTCCTGCGCCATGTCCTCGTGAGAAGGGGCTTTCGGAGCGGCGAGGTGATGGTGGTGCTCGTGGCGTCGTCGCCCGTCTTCCCGACGCAGAAGCCCTTTGTCCGGAAACTCCTGGAGCTGCACCCGGAGATCACCACCGTGATCCTCAACATCAATGACCGCTGCACCCCCGTCGTGCTGGGGGAGCGGGAGAAAATTCTCCATGGCCCCGGTGTGATCGAGGATGTCCTCTGCGCTCACCGCTTCCGCATCTCGCCCCGGTCCTTCTACCAGGTAAATCCCGTGCAGACCGAGATCCTCTACGGAAAGGCGGTGGAGTTCGCCGCCCTATCCGGGAGAGAGACCGTGCTGGACGCCTACTGCGGCGTCGGCACCATCGGCATCACCGCAAGCGGGGGCGCCAAACAGGTCATCGGCGTGGAGCTTAACCGCGACGCCGTGAAGGACGCCATCGCGAACGCCCGCCTGAACGGCCTCAAAAACGCCTGGTTCACCGCCGGGGACGCGGGGGAGTATCTGCAGGGCATGGCGAAGGAGGGCTTCAGGCCGGACGTGGTCTTTCTGGATCCGCCACGCTCCGGCAGCAGCGAGGCGTTCTTGAAGGCTCTTTTGAAAGCCGCTCCCGACCGCGCGGTCTATATATCCTGTGACCCCGAAACCCTGGCCCGGGATTTGAAAATCCTCACCGCGGGCGGATACAGGGCACAGAAGATCCAGCCCGTGGACATGTTCCCCTATACCGAACACGTCGAGACGGTATGCTTGTTGTCCAAACTTGATACAAAGCAGCATACTGAAATCGACCTGCGCATGTATGAGAAGAACGTGACCAACGCAGAGAAAAAGCCGACTGCCGGGAAATCAAGGACTATGTGCCGGAAAACACCGGACTGCATGTGAGCGAATCGCTGTACATCAAGATAAAGGGACGAAATCAGGGCACAAATTTTCCGAGAGACGCCGATGGCGGATTGCGCGGTGTCGCCTAAAGAGTCGAAACAGAGAGAATGACCCGCAGAGAGGGTCTTATGGCGCGCAGCGAAGAGTTCCTCCGTAGGATTGCGGACTGCTTTTTGGAAAAGAGGTTCATGTAATGAAAAACAACACGGCGAGAATTACGATACTTTGCAGCCTGATTATTGCAGTTATCATGATACTTGGAACGGTCTGGGCAGGGCAAAGCGCGAAAAAAGATACCGAGCAGGCTGTCCACACCGTCAGCCTCCTGTACATGGACGAGCTGGCCGGCCGCCGGGAGCAGGTCGTGAAGAACAATCTGCAGGGCAACATCCAGACGATCCGGGTCGCAATCGATCTGCTGAGTGAAGAGGATTTGAGCGACAAGGCGCATCTGGAGGCATATCAGTCCCGCATGAAAATGCTTTATAAGCTGGACAAGTTTGCCTTCGTAGATACCGATGGTCTGATCTATACTTCCCAGGGGACGCAGAATAATATCGAGGAATATGGCTTCGATTACAGAATTCTTTCAGAGCCGGAAATCTCTATCTTTAATTTGAACAGCCCGGAAAAAAAGGTGGTCATCGCGGTTCCGGTCAGTATCCCGTTTGCCGGGAAAACGCTGACCGTCTGCTTCATGGAAATCGATATGAGCGTTATGCTGTCAGGCGTGTCGATGGATGCAGGGAGCGGAAGCGCAACCTTCTGCAATATCTATACAACTGACGGCATCGCCCTTACCAACATGGTTCTGGGGGGACTGTCGTCGGAGGATAATCTGCTGACGACCATGAAAGCCGCAGAATATGAAAACGGATACTCCTATGATAGATTTGTCGGGGAGTTTCAGGCCGGACAGCGCGGCGAGGTTTCCTTTAAGTATAATGGCATTCACGAAACGCTGAGCTATGTCCCGGTGCACGGTACGGACTGGCTGCTGACATATCTGATCCGGGAAAGCGTCATCAGCGATGAGATCGGCTATATCTCAGATGGTATTGTCACCAGAAGCATTATCCAATCAGTGATTACCGTGATCGCAATGCTTGGCATGTTTGCCTTTGTCTTCACACAGACGCGGCGCAACGCGCAGCTCCTTCTGGCCCGGGAGACCGCAGAGGCCGAGGTCAGAGGAAAACAGGAGGAACTGGAGCAGCGAATTAAGCTGCAGGAGCAGCTTGAGGAGCAGAGCAAGCTGCTCAGCGAGGCGCTGTCGGAGGCGGAGCAGGCGAGCAGGGCGAAGACCGCGTTTCTCTCCAGCATGAGCCATGAGATCCGCACGCCCATGAATGCGATCATCGGTCTCGACAACATAGCGCTCAACGATCCGGAGACGCCGGAAAAGACAAAGGAGTATCTGAGGAAAATCGGCTCTTCCGCCGACCATCTTCTGTCCCTGATCAACGATATCCTGGATATGTCCCGCATCGAATCGGGGCGTATGATCCTGAAGAATGAGGAGTTTTCCTTCTCGGGGCTGCTGCAGGCAGTCAACACCATGTTCAGCAGTCAGGCCGCCGAGAAGGGGCTGGATTACCATTGCCGCATCAACGGTGAGGTGGACGACTACTACATCGGCGACAATATGAAGCTGCGCCAGGTGCTGATCAACATTCTGGGCAACGCCGTGAAATTCACCCCCGCGGGGGGCGCCGTAACACTCCAGGTGGAGCGGAAGGCGCAGTACAGCGGGAAGTCCACGCTCTGCTTCACGATCAGCGACACGGGCATCGGCATCAGCAGGGAGTATCTGCCGCATATCTTTGACGCCTTCAGCCAGGAGGATTCCTCTGCCACCAACAGGTACGGCAGCTCCGGTCTGGGTCTGGCCATCACGAAGAGGATCGTCGAAATGATGAACGGCGATATCGGGGTGGAGAGCGAGAAGGGCAGGGGCTCCGTCTTCACCGTGACGGTAACGCTGACCAATTCCGACCGAAAAGAGACAAATGACACGGATGAGATCCACCCGTCCGAACTATCCGTGCTGATCGTAGACGACGACCCCATCGCCTGTGAGCATGCGAGACTGGTTCTTGAGAAAGCCGGCATCGCGTCCGAAATTGCGGCCTCGGGACAAGAGGCCCTCGAGATGGTACAGCTTCGCCATGCCAGAATGGAGCCGTACAACCTGATCCTCGTCGACTGGAAAATGCCGGAGATGGATGGCGTGGAGACGACGCGCAGGATACGGACTGTCGTTGGGAACGAATCCGCCATCATCATCCTGACGGCTTACCGCTGGGACGATGTTCTGGAGGAGGCTGTACAGGCAGGTGTCGACAGCTTTATCCCCAAGCCGCTGTTTGCCGGCGCTGTGATGGAGGAGTTTAAGTCGGCCCTCAGGCGGAAGAACAGCGCAGCCGCGCAGAACACGCACAAGGCGGAGCTCACGGGGCGGCGCATTCTGCTTGCGGAGGATGTGGAGGTCAACGCGGAGATCATATCCATGGTGCTGCAGAGCCGCGATATGGAGGTCGATCTGGCGGAGAACGGCAGAATCGCGGTGGAGAAATTCGGCGGGCATGAACCGGGTTATTACGACGCGGTTCTGATGGATATGCGTATGCCGGAAATGGACGGTCTGGAGGCCACGCGGCGCATCCGCGCCATGGACAGAGAGGACGCCCGGCGTATTCCCGTTATCGCGCTGACAGCCAATGCCTTTGACGAGGACGTGCAGCGTTCCCTGCAGGCGGGACTCAACGCGCATCTTTCCAAGCCCGTGCAGCCGGATGTCTTGTTTGAGACCCTGGAAAGCCTGATTCAGAACTGATGCTGTTTTTCAATAAAAAGGCGACACAGGGAGGCATAGTCATGACCACAGAGGAGATCCGAAACGAGCTGTTCGCCCTGCGGGACGAGCAGTACCGGGACTTTCAGAGCAGGCTGATCCCGACACTGAAGCCGGAGAGCATGATCGGCGTGCGGACGCCGGCGCTGCGAAAGCTCGCCAAAGAGATCGCGGGGAGCGGGAGTGCGGACGCTTTCCTGCTCGATCTGCCCCACCGGTACTTTGATGAAAATCAACTCCATGCCTTCCTCATCTCCGGCATGAAGGACTATGGGGCCTGCATGGAGAGCCTGCAGGCCTTTCTTCCCCATGTGGACAACTGGGCGACCTGCGACCAGATGTCCCCGAAGGTATTCAAAAAGCATCGGCCGGAGCTTTTGGGGGAGATCCGGCGCTGGCTCGCCTCCGGGCGGACCTACACCGTGCGCTTTGCCCTCGGGATGCTGATGGAGCATTTTCTGGAGGAGGACTTCGATCCCGCGTTTCTGGAGATGGCGGCGGCTGTACGCTCGGAGGAATATTACATCCGGATGATGGCGGCCTGGTATTTTGCCACCGCGCTCGCCAAGCAGTACGACGCGGCCCTCCCTTATCTGGAAGAGCGCAGGCTCGACCCCTGGACCCACGACAAGACCATTCAGAAGGCCATGGAGAGCTATCGCATCCCGGAGGAACGGAAGACCTTTCTCAAGACACTGAAAGGATAGGTGACAAGCATGCTGTTTACAGAGCGCCTGATTCTGCGCCCCTGGGAGGAGAGCGATGCGGAGGATCTGTTCCTCTATGCGTCCGACCCCGTGATCGGCCCGCCTGCGGGCTGGCCGGCGCTTCAAAGCGTCGGGGAGAGCCTGGAGGCGATCCGCGGTGTGCTCAGCGGGCCGGAGTGCTGCGCCGTCTGCCTGAAGACCGACGGCCGGGCCATCGGCGCCATCGCGCTCAAGCTCCGCGGCGAGACGGATCTGACCGAACGGGAGGACGAGTGCGAGTTGGGCTACTGGATCGGCAAGCCCTTTTGGGGCAGGGGCCTGATCCCCGAGGCGGCGGGCGAGCTTCTGCGCCGCGCCTTTGAGGACCTTGGAATGCGGCGGGTCTGGTGCGCCTACTATGAAGGAAATCAAAAATCCCGGCGCGTCCAGGAAAAATGCGGCTTCCGTCCTCAGTGGACAAGAGAGGGTGTGGATGTGCCCCGGCTGGGCGAGAAGCGCACCGGACACGTGAGCAGTCTGACGCGGGACCAGTGGCAGTGGGACAGGATGTACGCTGCTGCGAAGGCGGTGCGAAAGGAGCGCCGGGTCTCTGACTATGTCACATGCGGCGAGGTATCTGCGGCGGTCCTCTCGCGCTCGGGCAGGATCTACACCGGCGTGTGCGTGGACACTTGCTCCACCCTCGGCATCTGCGCGGAGAGAAACGCCATTTTCAACATGCTCACGAACGGAGAGCAGGAGATCGCCAAGGTGCTTGCGATCCTGCCCGACGGCAGCAGCGGCGCCCCCTGCGGCGCCTGTCGGGAGCTCATGGTCCAGCTTATGCCCGGGACCTATCGGGACGTGGAGATCCTCATGGACTATGAACGGGAGGAGACCATGACCCTCGGCGAGCTGACGCCCGCCTGGTGGATACGGTAATTTTTGAAATTCCTGCTTGTATATTACAAGTAAACATGATACAATTTACATAATATTGGAACGGGCAGACGTCGGCCTCCGGGCGGAGTCATCTGCCGGCCCGGTATAGATGGATTCTTTTTCCGACAAAGGGAGAATTCGCTATGAGAATGAGGATAAAAAAAGGGTTTAGCTGCCTGCTTCTGCTTGCGCTGCTGCTGTCGCTGCTGCCCGGGACAGCCTGGGCCGGGGATGGCATCGAGGAGCTGGATCTGGATATGATCGAAATCGTCGAACAGGATCCGGAGGAGGATATCACCCCCGCAGCTCCGGGCGAGGGGACAGACGACGGGGAGACCGTGGGCATCTGGAATGAGCCGGAAGACGATCCCGCCGGGGAGGAGCAGCCGGACCTTGAAGAGGACCCGCAGGAGGCCGGGACTTCCGGAGAAGAGGACCCCGCCGTTACGGAACCCGAGGCAGATCAGTCAGATGAGCTGCCGTTCGTGGACACCGATATGCCTGAGAGCAAAGCCGCTTCGGATCTGCAGCTCTTCGTCGGAGCCGCATTGGAGCAAAACTTCCGTCTCAGTCTGTATGTCGCCCTGCCCGAGGGGGCCGATCCCGCCCAGTACACCGTGAAGACGGTGTTCAATGCGCAGCTCTCCGAGCGGATCATCGAGCGGGAGCTCAGCGCCGCGGACCTGCAGGACGGCCTGTACGTCGTGGCGGATATTGCCGAAGCCCGTGCCTATCAGCTCACCGCACCCGTCGACATCACCGTATCCTCCGGCGCAGCGGTGCTGCGCCACACGGTCTACAGCGTCCGCGACTATCTGAAGGCGCTGGGCGCGGCCGATGAAAAATATGCAGCCTTCTGCCTCGCGGCACTCTGCTACGGCGGGGCGGTCCAGCGCTGGCTGGCTGGAAGCAGCTTCACCCTGAATGGGGAGGCGCTGGAGTACGAGGTGTATATTGACGATCCGGCGGATGCGGATCTGACTGCGCCCCAGCCTGTAAAGCCGACACGCCAGCCCGCCTATGCCGGCGAAGTCCCCGGCCTTAAGAGCATGGCGGCCCGTTTTGAGGTCGGTACAGAGACTGCCCTGCGTTTTTATTTTGAATGCCCGCAGGCCCCGACAGCTTTGGAAGCCGCGAATGAAGGCCATGCGGTCAGCGGGCCCTTCGCACAGAATGGCGGCATCTGGTATGCAGACCTGACCGGCATCAAGGCGACCGAGCTCGCGAACGATTTTGTCCTCAGCGCCGCCGTACAGGGGCAGCCTGTGCAGATCATGTATTCCCCCTATTGCTACGCGGCCCAGAACTGGGACAGCGGCAATGCTGCGCTTTCAGCGCTCTGCCGGATGCTGGTTGCCTGGGGGAATGAGGCCGCCGCTCTGGCCGCCGCAGAACAGGAGGGACAGATATGATGCCCGGAAATAAACGGGGACGCACCGCACTGACAGCCGCGCTGGCAGTGTTGCTGTCCGTCTCTCTGATACAGGGCTGCGCGAAGAAGCCTGCGCCCACGCCGATCCCTCTGGTCCCTGTAGTCACGGCAACGTCGCGCCCGACTCCGAAGCCGACCCCCCTGGAAACCCCGAAGCCGACGCCGTCGCCTACACCGGTCCCCACCCCGAAACCGACGCCGTCGCCTACACCGAAACCGACGCCGTCGCCTACCCCGAAACCGACGCCGTCTCCGACCCCGAAACCGACGCCGTCTCCGACCCCGAAACCGACGCCGGTTCCGACCCCGAAGCCGACGCCGTCTCCGACTCCGAAACCGACGCCGTCTCTGACTCCGAAACCGACGCCGGTTCCGACCCCGAAGCCGACTCCGACGCCGACACCGGCTCCGACAGCGCGGCCGACGCCTATCCCGACGCCCATCCCGACACTCACACCGAGGCCGAGCGTCCGCCCGACCGTCACGCCGACTGTACGTCCCAGCTCCTCGGGAAACAACTCCTCTTCTAACAACAATGGGGCGAACGATACCATTCCGACCTTCTCCTGGGATGCGTATTTCCCGACGCCTGTGCCGTCCGTGACGCCGACGCCGGTGCTCCCGTCGGAGTTAAGCCCGGACGCCACCCTGATCCTCGGAGGGCGCTGGCTCCCTGCGCCGCTCTGGAACGAGGGCGGAGGCCTGAATCTGCCCCCGGTGCAGGTCGACTGATACTATTTTTCAATATAAAGCCGACATTGTCTGCTTTTTATACTAGAACCTCATGAAAACCTTTAATCCCATAAAGGTTTTCATAGCGC
>CAMHEN010000077.1 GCA_946184165.1 uncultured Clostridia bacterium
TGGTCTCCCACAGCTCGTGGGGGTCCATCTCGCCGAGACCTTTGAAGCGGGAGATATCCACCTTCGCGTTCTGGTTGTCGGCTCTGAGCTCGGCGGAGATCCTGTCGCGCTCCTCGTCGGAGTAGGCCACCTTCTGGGTCTTGCCGCGGGTGAGCTTATAGAGGGGCGGCACCGCGGAGTAGACATAGCCGCGCTCGATGAGCGGGCGCATATAGCGGAAGAAGAAGGTCAGAAGCAGGGTCCGGATGTGGGACCCGTCCACGTCCGCATCCGCCATGATGATGATTTTATGGTAGCGGAGCTTTTCGATATTGAACTCGTCCCCGATGCCGGCGCCGAGCGCCACGATGAGGGGATAGAGCTTGTCGTTGCCATAGATCTTGTCGGCCCGGGCCTTCTCCACATTCAGCATTTTGCCCCACATGGCGAGGATGGCCTGGAAGCGGGAGTCGCGCCCCTGGATGGCGGAGCCCGCGGCGCTGTCGCCCTCGACGATATAGATCTCGCAGAGAGAGGGGTCGCGCTCGTTGCAGTCCTGGAGCTTGTCAGGCATCTGCCCGGACTCGAGCCCCGTCTTGCGCCGGACGGAATCGCGGGCTTTGCGGGCGGCTTCCCGCGCGCGGTTTGCCATGAGTGCCTTGTCCAGGATTGCCTTCGCGACCTGGGGGTGCTCCTCAAAATAGGTGGTGAGCTGGTCGTTCACGATGCTGTCCACGAGGGTGCGGATGTAGGCGTTGCCGAGCTTCTGCTTGGTCTGGCCCTCAAACTGCGCCTCGGGGAGCTTGACCGAAATGACGGCGGAGATTCCCTCGCGCACATCGTCGCCGGAGACCTTGTCGTCCCCCTTGATGATGTTGTTCTTCTGTCCGTAGGCGTTGATGACTCTCGTCAGGGCCGTCTTGAAGCCCGTCTCGTGCATACCGCCCTCGGGGGTGTGGATGTCGTTTGCGAAGGAGATGATACTGTCCTTAAAGTCGTCGTTATACTGCAGGGCGATCTCGGCCACCGCGTCGCCCTTTTCGCCGGAGATGTAGATCACATCCTCGTGGATGGGATTCTTGTGGCGATTGAGATAGCGGACAAACTCCCGGATGCCGCCGTCGTAGCAGAAGCGCTGGCTCTGCTCCGTCCCCTCGCGCTTATCCTCGATGGTGATGGCGAGACCCGCGTTCAGAAACGCCTGCTCGCGCATCCGGCGGCGGAGGATGTCGTAGTCGTAGACCGTCTCGTCGAACATCTCGGGGTCGGGCTTAAAGCGGACGGTGGTGCCGGTTTTATCGGTCTCGCCCAGGACATGGATGTGCTCCACAATGTCGCCGCGGGAAAACTTCATGGCGTGGCGCTTCCCGTCCTTGCAGACCTCGACCTCCAGCCATTCGGAGAGGGCGTTCACGACCGAGGCGCCGACGCCGTGCAGGCCGCCGGATACCTTGTAGCCCCCGCCGCCGAACTTGCCGCCCGCGTGCAGGACCGTAAACACGACCTCCAGGGCGGACTTGCCGGTCTGCTCCTGGATGTCCACGGGGATGCCGCGCCCGTTGTCGGAGACGCGGATGATGTCGCCCGGCTCGATCACGACCTCGATATGGGTGCAGTAGCCGGCGAGCGCCTCGTCAATGGAGTTGTCCACGATCTCGTAGACCAGATGATGCAGGCCCGAGGACGAGGTGGAGCCGATATACATGCCGGGCCGCTTGCGCACGGCCTCCAGCCCCTCCAGCACCTGGATCTGCGAGGCGTCATATTCCTGGGTTACTTTTTCGTTGAGTTCAGACATAAGATTCTCCGATCTGAAGAAATGATTTGGGAAAGAAGAACGGATTGCCACACCAGTGTGCGCACTGGTTCGCAATGACGGAAAGGGAAAGTCGGTCTATATTTCCAAACTCTGTAACAAGTCTGTCCACGTTGGATTTTTGGATTCAATCAGCTTATTTTTTCTCTTTCTGTTCCACGATTTACTGTGAAAGCTCCGCTTCCACAGTAAAGATTGATCCAAGCGCCTGTTTCTCGCCGCTCACGCGGCAACCGAAACAGATGCGAAAAACACCCATGCGTTATGAGCTTTCATGCGTTGTGGAGCGGATTGCGACGCATGGGTGTTTAATCTGTATCTGTTTTTCCCGTTCAATTGCTGCAATAATACTGCTTGTCTCTTCAAAATAGACGAGTTTATGAATATGATGCTTTGCTGTAAAGCTGTTGGAAAAGATGTGATTTCTATGCTCGTAAATTCTTCGGGCAAGATCATTTGTTACGCCCGTGTATATGCATACATTGGTATCATTAGCGAGAATATTAACATATATGCTGTCGTCTCCCATCATACGTCATTGCGAACCAGTGACCGATGTCACTGGTGTGGCAATCCGTATTTTTTCATCTTCATTCTTCCGCGCGCTTCAGGAGCGTCGCGGTGTTCATGGGGCTGAGGATGAGGGAGCGTTTGCCTCCCCCCTCGCAGACGACGAAGGAGCGGGGCAAATCGTCGGAGGCGCTCGTGACCTCGCCGGCTTTCTCCGCCACGGCGAGATACTTTCGCGTGAGGTGGGACTGGCTCGTGATGTCGAGATCGAAGATGCCCACAATCTCATCCGTGCGGGCGACACAGCCCTTGCCGAGATGCAGGTACATCACAGGATCTTCCCCCCTTCCACGAAGATCACGCGTCCGCCGGTCTTCTGGGAGATCCCCTCATCCTCACAGCAGGTGATGAGGGTCTGGCCGCCGCCGATGCGATTGAGAACAAAAGCCTGGCGCTTCACATCGAGCTCGGAGAGCACGTCGTCCAACAGGAGGACCGGGTATTCCCCGGTCTCCTTCAGAAAGATTTCCCGCTCGGCGAGCTTCAGGGACAGCGCCGCCGTTCTGGTCTGGCCCTGGGAGGCAAAGGCCCGGGCGCTCTGGCCGTTGATGTCGATCTCCAGATCGTCCTTGTGGGCCCCGGTGAGACACTGGGCGCTCTCCAGCTCGGCCTCGCGGTGGCGCTCCTGGTGGTCGCAGATGTCGTAGTATATCTCCTTTGCGCTTGCAAAGGGGTCCTTTACGGTGCTCACGGTCTTGTAGCGGATCGCAAGTTCTTCCAGCCCGTCGGAGAAATCCCGGTGGATGGGGACCGCCGCCTCCGAAAGCCTTAACGCGAAGGCTGCCCGGTAGCGGATGAGCTGGGCCGAGGCTCTCGCGAGCCCGTCGGAAAAATCGTCCAGCGTATCGAGAAGCGCGGGCTTGTCGCGCCAGTCCTTCAGGATACGGGTCTTATTTTCCAGCAGCTTATTGAAGTCCGACAGGATCTCCGCGTAGCGGGGTCTGATCTGGCAGATGGCGTTGTCCATAAGCCGACGCCGGACTGCCGCCCCCTCCTTGATAAGATTCAGATCATCCGGACAGAAGAGCACGGTGTTCACTGTCTCAGAGAGCTCCCCGGCGGTCTTCTTCACGGAATTGACCAGGATGCGCTTGGGCCTGCCGTTTGCAAGACGCAGATTCACGCTCTGCTCCCGGTCGTGACTCGAGACCTCGGCCAGAATGTCCGCACTGTCCGCACCGAAGCTGATGAGCTCCCGGTCAAATCTGGTGCGGAAGCTCCGCCCGGTGGAAAGCATGTACACGGCCTCCAGCAGGTTCGTCTTCCCCTGGGCGTTGCGGCCGCAGATCACGTTTGTGCCCGCGTCGAATTCCGTAGATTCGAACTCGTAGTTGCGAAAGCAGCTCAGTGCGATGCGCCTGACGATCATCCGCGCACCACTTCAAAGATTTCGCCCTGGAAGTCCACCCTGTCCCCGGGGCAGAGCTTCTTCCCGCGCATGGTGCAGGTCTCGCCGTTTACGCCGACGAGCCCCTCGGAGATGAGCAGCTTTGCCTCGCCCCCGGTGCCGACAAGCGCGGCGAATTTCAAAAAGGCGTCCAATTTGATAAACTCGGTCGTGATTGTGATTTGTTCCATGTTAAAACTCCTCATGGATACGACTTGCAGGGGACGGCGTCCTCGACGTCCCGCTGTACGTCATCCGACACGGGGCGTCCGGGAGGCCGCCCCCTACATTTTTAAGCGTGCAGCCGTACCGGCAGGACCATGTAAGTGAAGTCCTGGCTCCCGTCGGCGGCCTTGATGATACAGGGGGAGACGGCGGTATTCACACACAGCAGCAGCTCGTCCCTGCCGGCGGCCTTGAGCGCATCCTTGAGGTAACGGTCGTTGAAGCCGATGAGCAGACCCTTGCCGTCGCCCTCGCAGGTGCAGACGTCCTGCGCCCGACCGATGGGCGTGACGCAGAGGCAGTCGATGGTCCCGTCGCCCACGGTCAGGCGCACGGGGCTGGAGTTCTTTTCGCTCACGATGAGGGAGACGCGGTCAATGGAGGCCATGAACTCGTTCCGGTCGATTTTGAGCTCATACTGGAAACTCTCGGGGATGGAGCGGCGGTAGTTGAGGAACTCTCCCTCGAGCCTGCGGGTGACGACCACGGTATCGCCGATTTCAAAGGAGATATGCTTCTGGCCGACGGCGATGGACAACTCGCCCTCCTCCTCGTCGGTGCAGATTTTCTCCACATCGCTCAGTGCGCTGCCGGGTACCACGAAGGTGCAGCTTTCGAGCTTGGAATCCTTGAGTTCCTCGGTGCGGCGGGCAAGGCGGTAGCCGTCCACAGACACAAGCGTCAGGCGTTTTTCCTCCACTTCAAAGAGGATGCCGGTGTAGATGGGGCGCACCTCGTCGGTGGATACGGCAAAGATGGTCTTGTTGATCATATCCTTGAGGATGCTCTGGGGCAGGCGGATGGCATTGAGCGCGTCAAAGCTCGGCAGCTCCGGATAATCCTCCGCGCTGATGCCGAGAATGTTGAACTGGCTCTTGCCGCATCTGACGGAGATGTTGTCCTTTTCGTCGGAGGCGACGGTGACGATCCCGTCCGGCAGGCGGCGGATCATTTCGCCGAAGAGGCGTGCGCCCACGACGACAGTGCCGCGCTGGGAAATGTCGGCCTCGATGCCGGTGACAATGCCCTTCTTGAGATCGTAGCCCTTGACATAGAGCTTGTCGTCGGCACTGATCTGGAGACCTTCCAGCGCGGGGATGGGACTCTTGGAGGCGGCGGCGCGAGAGGCGGTGCTGCAGGCGGACTGGAGCAGGTATTTTTCACAGCTGAATTTCATATGATAAACTTCCTTTGCAGTGATTTTTTACGGCAAAAAACGATTGCGGTCCTTTTGAAAATGAAGGGATCTTTTTCAGAAAGAAAGATAGAATAATTTTAGTAGCAATAGTAGTAGGCAAAATAATTTGTGGAAAACCATCGCGGGGACGCATGACAGGCCGGTTTTGTCTGTGCAGAAAATTGTTGAAAAGTTTTCCGCTTTCCACAGCCGGAAAAGCAATTTTTTTCTCCACATTTTTCTTTCCACATTTCCACAGAAAAAAGTGGATGAATCGGGTGCGGAGCGTTGAGAGTATAGAGCGGAGTTATGGTGCCCGCTCCGCGGACGATAAAAATATGTGCCGAAGCCGCTCCTTCACGCTGCTCTTCACATGCAGCACTATATCAAACTCTCTGTTCGCTGGAGTTTATGTTGGAGGTGATGTCGCGCACCATGATGGCGGTTTTGCTGTCGGTCTGAATGAGATTTTCCACCTTGCGGATGGAGCTGAGCACCGTGGCGTGGTTGCGGCCCTCATACTGCTCTCCAATTGCCTGGAGGGACCGGTCCGTCAGCGTGCGGATGAGGTACATGGACACCTGCCGCGCCATGGCCACGTTCTTTGACCGGCTCTGCCCGCGGATTTCCTCCTCACTGATGCCGAAGTAGCGGGCGGTCTCCTTGATGATGATCTCGGGCGTGGGAGTGAAAATGCCCTCCTTGAGCACGTCCTTGATGGCGCGCTTGACAGAGTCGATGGTAATGACCTCGTTGAGGATCTCCTTATAGGCCGTGAGCTTTTTGATGACGCCCTCGAGCCGGCGTATGTTGGAGGTGATGTTGTCGGCAATGAAGACCACGGCGTCGTCAGAGAGCATCAGTCCGAGCTGGGCTGCCTTGTTGCGGGTAATGGCCATACGCGTCTCAAGATCCGGCGGCTCGATATCCGCCATGAGGCCCCACTCAAATCGGGTGCGGAGGCGGTCATCCAGAGTCGGCATGTCGAGCGGCGGCCGGTCGGAGGTGATGACGATCTGATTTCCGGCCTCATAGATAGAGTTGAAGGTGTGGAAAAACTCGTTCTGGGTCTGCTGCTTGCCGGCAATGAACTGGATATCGTCCACGAGAAAGAGATCCACATTGCGGTATTTGTTGTGAAAATCCTCGGTCGAGCCGTTTTTAATGGCGCGCACGAGCTGATTGGTAAACTCGTCCCCCTTGATGTAGACGATGCGCTTTTTCGGCTCCCGCTCGTGGATGGCGTTGCCGATGGCGAGCAGCAGGTGGGTCTTGCCGAGGCCGGAGTTGCCATAGATGAAGAGGGGATTGTAGGTTTTGCCGGGATTCTCCGACACGGCCACCGCCGCCGCGTGGGCGAAGCGGTTGGAGTTGCCGACGATGAAATGGTCGAAGGTGTAGCCCGCCATCTCCGGCAGGGATCCGTCCGAATCGTGCGGGGAGGGCAGATCGCCCAGCTCGTCCTCCGTGAGGACCTGGAGCTCAAAATCGCTTGCAAAGAGTTCAAAGAGCGCGCCCCTGATCCTGTCACTGAAGCGCTTGAGGATGATCTCCTGCTTGAGCTCGGAGCTGGTGCACAGCACCAGCCGGCAGTCTGTCAGCTCCACAGGCGTACAGTCGGAAAACCAGGTGTCCATCGCCGTCGGCGTGAGCTGCTGCGCCAGCATATCCAATACCTTCTGCCAGATATCTTTGACGGAATTCATTGTCTTTTTTCACACTCCCCGTTTAAAAAACGGCATTTCATAACCATGTTATTATACCATATTCCCGTCGTGGTTTCAAGGTTTTTGGAGTACTAAATATAAATATTGTAGACAAAAGAGAAAAAAATAAAACAAAAAGGCGCTTAGAAACGCACTTGTCTGTCCGTAGGGGCGGCTATCAGCCGCCCGCGAATCTGCGATCCGGTACAGGCGTCCCACAATGCGCAAACGTTGCCGTTTTTCCTAACCTCCCTTTGGAAAAAGGGAGGGGGACCGCTTGCGGTGGAGGGATCGATCCCTCAGTCACCAGTGTGCGCACTGGTGCCAGCTCCCTTTCGCAAAGGGAGCTTAGCGTGGGGGGCGGATGCCCTCGACGTCCCGCGCGGGAAAAATGCAAAAAATAGTAAGGCCCCGGGCGAATCCGTACCGTGTACGTTTTCGCCCGGGGTTTTTCACTTGCGATCCTGTATACCCGCCCTTATTTCTTATACGCGAGGTAGCGCTCCGCCGTGCGGGCAAAGCCCCTGCCGCGCAGGATCTCCGCCGTGCAGGCGCGCACGTCCTGCGTCGTGATGATCTCCACCCTGTCCGTCAGCCGTGTGAAAATCTCATCCGCCAGAACATGGGCCTTTTTCCGCGTGATCTCCTCGCCCGGGGCCTCGGCATTTGCCTTGAGAATGCTGCTCACGACCTTCTCCTCGTCAAAGAGGACGACCTTGCCGTTTTTCTTCGTGACCTTCATGCAAAACCCTCCTGTCCTGTCCGGTGATCGTGCCGGAATGATTCTTCTGACATGATTATATCATGAAAAGGGGTTTTTTACAACAGAAATACAGGAAAGCGGAGAGTGCTTTCCGCATTACAGCATGCCAAGCAGCTCCTCGCGCACGCCGTCCATGCGCGCGTCACTGAGGCCGAAGTCCATCTGTTTCCAGCTCCACATGGCGTGGGCGATGCCGTGGCGCGCAAAGACCTCGTGCAGATCGCTAAACCACTTGACGGCCTCCTCCGGCGCGACCACGTCAATGACGCCGAACTCGCCGCAGTAAAGCTCCGCGCCCTCCTTCGCCGCCTTCTCGATGGCGGGGGCGAGGAAATCCTCAAACCAGGCGACCGACGCGCCGGACTCGGCATACGTGCTGCGCACATCCTTGTAATCCGGGTTCCAGTAGGCGCCCTGGTGGGTGAAGATCATCGGCTCATAGAAGTGGAAGTTATACAGCACGCGCTTATCGTAGGGGGCGTCCAGCTCCGGCAGGGTGCGGGCGCTGTTCCAGTGATAGCTGCCGAGCAGGACGAGCGTCTCGGGCGCGTATTGCCGGATGCGGCGCACGCACTCGCGGGAGATGCGCTTCCAGGCGGGGAGATAGTTTGCCTCCGTCACCTCATTGAGAAGCTCGAAGACCACGCGCTCGGGCCGGTCGCCGTAGCGTTTAGCGAAGGTCTCCCAGATCGCGTAAAAGCGCGCCTGATACGCCTCGTTCACGAAAAAGCCGTCCTCATGCTCGCCGGCGTCGAAGGAGAAGCCGGGCGTCTTGTGCAGGTCGAGTACCGCCCGGAGGCTGTATTGATCGCAGAGGGCAAAGGCCATGTCGATGCGCCGAAGGCCGTCCTCCTTCGCGCTGCCGTCCTCGTTCTGGATGACATTATAGTCCACGGGGATGCGCACGTGGTCGAAGCCGAGGCGGGCAATGTCGCAAAAATCCGCTTCGGTGATGAAATTGTTCAGGCGGTCCTCGGAATAGTCGCACTGGGACAGCCAACCGCCGAGGTTCACGCCCTTTTGGAAGCCGAGTTCGTGTAACATAGTGTCGTTCCTTTCTGAGAGAATCAGCGTGTAGGGGCCGATGCCCTCATCGGCCCGCCGATTTGCTGACACTTGCGCGATTCGGCGGGTCGATCTGGGGATCGACCCCTACGGTCCTGCAGGTATTTAGATTTTGTTTTACCCCTTTACGGAGCCTGCGGTGACGCCCTTGATGATGGACTTGGAGAGGATGATGTACACCACAAGCACCGGCAGGATCGCGAGCAGGATGAACATGTACACCTTGCCCATGTCAAACTTGGAATAGTCCGCCGAACGCAGCTGGGCGATCATGATGGGCACGGTCTTCATCTCCGCCTTTGTCAGCAGCAGGGAGGGCAGAAAGTAGTTGTTCCAGGACTGGACAAAGGAGAAGATGAGCTGCACGGCGAGGGCGGGCTTCAGCATGGGGAGGATGATGAAGTTGAAGGTGCGGAACTCCCCGCAGCCGTCCACGCGCGCCGCGTCCACGATCTCCATGGGGAGGTTGGACTCCATATACTGCTTGATGTAGAAGAAGACGATGGGGGCGGCGATGCCCGGCAGGATCAGCACCCAGTAGTTGTTCGTGAGGCCGAACTTGTAGCAGAGCTGCACGAAGCCGGAGGCCGACACCTGGGTAGGGATGACCATGATGGCCATGATGAAGCCGAACAGGAGCTTTTTGCCCTTGAAGTCATAGGCCTGGAAGCCGTAGGCCGTGAGGGCGGAGAAGTAGGTGGTCAGAATGGCGGTGCAGGAGGCCACGAGAAAGCTGTTGAGCAGGCCGCGGGGGATGTTGATGGAGCTGTCCGTCCAGGCGTTTTTGAAATTGTCCAGCAGATGCCCGCCGGGGATGAGCGTGAAGCCGGCCTGGAGCTGGCCGTTGGAGCGGCTGGCGTTGATGAACAGCATGTAGAAGGAGAAAAGGCACAGGATCGACAGGAAAATCAGGATCACATAGACAAGGATCCGCAGCAGCGTGAGCTGTACGACAGCGCGCTTTGCTTCTTTCGGTGTGACAGAATTCATGGCTCTCCCTCCTTAATCCTTTCTGTTCAGCGAACGGTAGACAAACAGGCTCAGAATGCCCGTGACGATGAAGATGATCACGGAGATCGCGCCGGACATGCCGTAGTTTTTGCTGCCGCCGAGGTAGTTGTTGAGGTACATGACCAGCGTCATGGAGGTGCGGTCGGGCATGCCCTTGCCGTTGGTGAGGACCTGGGGCACGTCGAACATCTGCAGGCCGCCGATCATGGCGGTGATGACCGTATAGACGAGGATCGGCGTCAAAAGCGGCAGCGTGACCTTGAAGAAGGTCTGCGTGGAGCTCGCTCCGTCCAGGTTCGCCGCCTCAAAGAGATCCTGGTCGATGCCCATGATGCCCGCCATCAGCAGGATCGTGGTGTTGCCGAACCACATGAGAAAGTTCATCGTGGAAATCAGCCCGCGCACCGTGCCCTTGTAGGCAAAAAAGTCGATGGGCACCTCGCTCCAGCCCCAGGCCTGGATGAGCTGGTTCACGGGGCCGACGTTGGAGAAGAGCGTGAAGAAGAGCATGGAGAACGCCGAGGCCATGATGAGGTTTGGCATGTAGATGACCGTCTTAAAAAACTGCTGGCCCTTGATGTTCAGGCGGTAGCTCGTGAAGAAGATGGCGAGCAGCAGCGCGATCAGGATCTGCGGCACCGCGCCCAGCAGCCACAGGGCCAGGGTGTTGCCGGTGTACTTGATGATGTTGATGGTGCCGGTCTTGTCGGGCGTGAAGAGCTTCACATAGTTGCCGAAGCCGACAAAGTTCGGCCCGACCTGCTTGAGCCCTTCGCGGTAGTTCTCAAAAAAGCTGTTGTAGATGGTCAGAACCTGCGGCGCGAAGGTAAAGATGAAGTAGGCCAGAAAGAAGGGCGCAATAAACAGATAGCCCCACTTGGCATAAGATACGCCCTTCCGGCTTTGGCGCAGCTGCTTTTCGTTCACGGTTGCATACCCCCTGATCGATTACTGTTATATTGTTTCCGGATAAAACACGTCATTTTATCGATGAAACCGCATCGCAGCACACAGTTTTCTATGTACTCCGATCTGATTTCATGAAATCGGGGCGAGGCTCTTGCCTCGCCCCGAAAGGTTTTCCTTATGCTGTGTGTCTGCGCTCAGATCACGGAGTCACGATGGTGGGATATTTCTCGTTGACGTAGAGGTAGAAGTTCTTCATCGCGGTGTCCTTATCGACGGAGCCGCGGTAGTACTCCTGCAGCGCGTTCTGCAGACCCTCGTTGAGGAGCTGGTCATAGATGGTGTGGTTCTCCCAGACGATGTTGTCGGTCATCTCGGAGAAGACAGCGACATCGTTCTGGCCGCCGAGGAAGGCGGAGCCGTAGTCGGGGTCAGCGGCGAACTTGGCGTTGACAGCCATGTTGTTGGAGAACTGAGCCTCGTTTGCAACCAGGTTGGTGCAGACTTCCTCGTTGTTGATGAAGGTGTTCATCACGTCAGCCAGCATGGTGGGGTTGTCGGTGCCGGCAGGCGCGAGCAGCCAGGTGCCGCCCCAGAAGTGGGCAGCGGGGCCTTCGCAGATGGCCCAGTCGCCGGAGCAGCCCTTCTCGGGATCCT
>CAMHEN010000078.1 GCA_946184165.1 uncultured Clostridia bacterium
ACGGTGCTATAAAAACCTTTAAGAAATTAAAGGTTTTTATGAGGTTCTAGTATCATTTGTTTGTCAGGATGCAGCGGGCGGGCCGATGAAGGCGTCGGCCCCTTCCGGTTTACATAACTGTTACACCTTGCTCCTCCGCGGGGAGGGTGAGCTCTGCTGAAAAGTGTTCGCCGTCGCTTTGCGTTGTAAAGCTGCCGCCCAGGGCGGTGAGGATCTTCTCGCAGGTGCGCAGGCCGATCTTCGTGCTCTCCCTGCGGGCAAATCCGGGAGCGGTCGCATTGGACACGCAGAGGCTGAGAACGCCGTCCCGCAGCGCGGCGCGCACTGTTACGGGGACATTGGGGTCTGCGTACTTGCGGATATTGGACACGAGATTATCGAGCACCCGCTTGAGAAAGAGGGGATCGACCGTGATGAAGCAGTCCCCCGGAAGGCCGCTGCGCTGCATGGAGAAGCCCGCGTCGGCAAGGTCAAATTCCATCTCGCCGAGCATCTGCTCAAGCAGGACCCGGGCGTCAAAGCGCTCCGGACTGACCTCGAGCTCCGCCTTGCCGTAGACCAGGAAATAGCGGAAGAGCTGGTCTGTCAGGTCCTTGAGCTCCATCGCCTTGGCATAGGCGGAGGAGGCGAGCTGGGCGCGGGTGGTTTCATCCTCATGCCGCTCGCACAGGAGACCGAGGTAACCGATCAGAGAGGTCATGGGCGTGCGGATGTCGTGGGAGATCGCCGTGATGAGCTCCGTATTGGCCTCCCAGGCGCGTTTCTCCTTGCCCATGCGGTCGATGACGGAGCGGCGCATCTCATCCATGGAATCGGCCAGAGCGCCGAGCTCATCGTTCCCCGGGGCGCGGATGCAGCGCTCCAGATCCCCGGCGCTGACCGCGGCGGCCTCTCGGGAGAGGGCGATGATGCGCCGGGTGAGTCTGCCGGTATACCACATGAAGAGGAGCAGGAAGCTGATGCCCGCGACGACCACCGCGCCGATGGTCACGAGCTGCCGCTGCCGAACCTGGGAGTTGTCGCCCACGGCCACCTGATAGAGCCCGTCTGAGAAGCGGATGGGGTAGAGCCTGCCGTGGATCTGGGGATCATAGACGTTCCCGGTACCGGATTCCAGCTTGCCCCCGCTGTAGAGCTGCTCGCGCCCGGTGTCAAAGAGGAAAATGGTCACGTAGTCGTGGGTGGCGGTCCAACGGGCAAGAGCGGCGGTGTCCCGCCCGCTGATGCCCTGGGAGGTCACATAGGCGTTGAACTGGGAGAAGATCTGCGCCTTGCGGCGGTTCACATTTTCGGCGCTCATGTATTTTTCCCGGATCAGCCAGGAGCCGAGACCCGTCAGCGAGAAGAAGACCAGGGCCGCAAGGGAGAGGCCGAGCACCGTCACCAGCAGGATCTGCGCCCGCAGAGAGCGGGCGGGGCGAAAACGTTCAGTCAATTTGATATCCCTTTCCCCAAACCGTGCGGATGATCCGGGGGTTGGAGGGGTTCTCCTCGATCTTCCGGCGCAGGTTGAGCACGTGGACCATGACCGTGTTGCCGGAGCCCTGCAGGAAGCGCTCCCCCCACACGGCCTCATAGAGATCGGCGGCTGTGACGGTCTTGCCGCGGTTTTTCAACAGGTGCTCCAGGATGGAAAACTCCGTGTCCGTGAGCGAGACCTCCCTCCCGCCGCTTTTGACGCTGCGCCCGGCGAGATCCACCTCGAGCCCCTCGATCGCGAGGGCGGAGGCGGGCTTGCCGAGGTACTGCTTATAGCGGCGCAGCAGGGAGGAGACCTTTGCCAGAAACTCCCCCTGGGAGAAGGGCTTGGACAGGAAATCGTCCCCGCCGCTGCGGTAGGCCGAGAGCCGGTCTGCCTCGGCGGATTTCGCGGTCAGAAACAGGATCGGCACGTTGGAGAGCGCCCTGATGCGGTCGCAGGTCTCAAACCCGTCCATCCCCGGCATCATCACGTCCAGCACCACAAGATCCGTCTCGGGATGGGCCTCCACCCAGCGGACGGCCTCAAATCCGTCGGCGGCCGCGGAAACCTGATAGCTATCGCGCAGCAGCAGCGTCAGCACGTTCCGGATATCGGGGTCGTCGTCCACCACCAGGATCATCGATTTTTCGTCCACTTCCATCACCTCGTCCCCAGTATAGCACTCGGACACAGCGCTGACAAACGCTTTTTTCACTTTAAGAGCAACAATGCAGTCTACCCCGTCATTCCGCGCCAGTGCGCACACTGGCGCGGGAATCCGTTCTCTGGTAAAAAAGTCGGTTATCATGCGGCTTTCGGGGAATACGGATTGCCACACCAGTGCCATCGGTCACTGGTTCGCAATGACGTAGAGCGGACATTTCTTCCTGAAAACAGAGCCTGAACTGAATAGTTGCTTTAAGAAAGATTAAGACACTTCCCGCGTATGCCGTGCTATAATAGGGTCCGTAAACAAAACTGCCCGCCCCGGCGGGCTTTTCAATAGGAGGATCTCCCAATGAAGAAAATGAAGAATCTGCTCGCGCTGCTCCTTGCCCTGGCCATGTGCCTGGGGCTTACGGCCTGCGGCGGCTCCCAGAGCACGGGGACCGACGCGCCGGCGACGAAGGCGCCGGAGGAGACGGCAAGTCCCGCCTATGTCTATGTGGCCGACTTTAAGCCCCTTGTCGAAGAAAGCAAGGATTATATCGCCGTCCGCAGCTACGGGGACGACGGCCTCTACTACAGCAGCTGGGAAAAGGTCGGCGAAAACATCCCCGAGGGTGTGAAGCCCCAGTACGAGGGACAGTACGACGTGTATGAGTCCTTCCTCTATTACATGGATCAGGACGGCAAGATCACGAGACTTGAAAACTACAAGACCGTCGACGCGCCGACCAACGAACAGGGCTACCGGGAGTTTTCGTCCGGCAGCGACCTGAGCGGCATCGTCTTCACCCCGGAGGGGTTTGTGACGCTGGAGACGGCCTACGCCTCCTGGAACGACGGCGACGGCAACTACACCATGTACAGCGAGGAGTACTTCGAGCACCAGAAGTACCGCCAGGACTACTACATACGCTCCTTCGACCGCAGCGGCCATGAGCTCACCACCGCACAGGTGCAGGTGCCCCAGGACGAATGGCTGGACGCCTACCGCATGCAGCTCGACGACAAGGGCAACGTGGTCGTCTCCTCCGGACAGGGGCTGCGCGCCATCGGGCTTGACGGGCAGGACGCCTATGAGATCTCGGTCAACGGCTACGTCAACGGCCTCATCAAGCTCGCGGACGGCAGACTCGCCGCCGCGGTCAGCACCGATACGGAGCAGCTCCTCTGCATCCTCGACAGCGACAGCGGCAAGCTCGTCGACGGGGTGAGCGCGAACTTCGATCTCTACAGCGCCGTCACCGGCGATGAAAACTTCGACCTCTATTTCTCCAACGGCGCCTATTTCTACGGCTATAAGCTGGGGGACGCGGAGCCGACCAAGCTCTTCAACTGGATCGGCTGCGACGTCAACGGCAGCCGTCTCAGCGTCCTGGACGTCTCCGGCGGCGTCGTGACCGGCGTAATGACCGACTACAACAGCAAAAACAACAGCTACAGCACCGAGCTTGTCAAGGTCAGCCAGGCCCCCTATGACTCTGTCCCGCACAAGCAGCCCATCACCCTCGCGGTTTTGTATCTGGACTACAAGGTGCAGGATATGATCATCGACTACAACCGCCACAGCGATGAGTACCGCATCGAGGTGGTCGATTACTCGGAGTACGGCACGGACTCGGACGGCAAGAGCATCGGCGAGACCAAGCTCAACACCGAGATCCTCTCCGGCAACGTCCCGGATCTGATCTGCCTCAACGGTCTCAACTACCGCCAGCTTGCCAACAAGGGCCTTCTCGAGGATCTCTATCCCTACCTGGAGAAGGACGCGGACCTCGCCCTTGCCGACTTCTTCCCGAACGTGCTGAAGGCGCTGGAGGTGGACGGCAAGCTCTGCTCCACGGTCTCCGGTTTCTTCATCAACTCCGCCCTGGGCGCCGCCTCCGTGGTGGGGGACGAGCCGGGCTGGACCTACGAGGAGTTCAACGAGGCGCTCGCCTCCATGCCCGAGGGCTGCACCGCCTTTGACCAGTACGTCACCCGCGACAGCATCCTCGCCACCTGCCTCGCCCTCGACATGGCGGACTACGTGGACTGGGGCAGCGGCAAGGTCAGCTTCGACAGCCCCGCCTTTATCCGCCTGCTGGAGTTTGCAAACTCCTTCCCCTCCGAGTTCGACTGGGAGAACTATGACTGGTCGCAGGAGGAGAGCACCGAGGAGCGCCTGGCGCAGGGCAAGCAGATGCTCGTCCAGACCAGCGCCTACAGCGTGGAGGATATCTTCTACAACAATTACACCCAGTTCCTGGGCGGGAAGGTCACCTATGTCGGCTATCCGACCGCCAACGGCACCGGCAATATGATCTCCTTCGCGGGGGATTCCGGCTATGCCATGAGCAGCAAGTGCCCCTATAAGGACGCCGCCTGGCAGTTCCTGCGCGGCTTCTTTACGAAGGATTATCAGAGCGAGAATGTCTACGCCCTGCCGAGCCGCCTTGACGTCTTTGACGAGCGGGCCGAGGAGGCCTGCACCGTCCAGTACCAGCAGAACGAGGAGGGCCAGTTCCTCCTGGACGACGACGGCGAGAAGATCCCCATCGCCCGCACTTCCATCTGGAACAAGGAGAAGCAGGAGATCGAGGAGATCTACGCCCTCACCGAGGATCAGGTGCAGCAGATCCGCGAGCTCATTCTGACCACCACCAAGGTCGCCGACTACGATCAGGAGATCCTGGACATCGTGAAGGAGCAGTCCGCGCCCTACTTCGCCGGTCAGAAGACCGCCGAGGAGGTGGCAAAGCTCGTGCAGAGCAAGGCCAACATCTACGTCAACGAACGGCGATAACGAGAAAAGCCGTAGGGGCCGATGCCCTCATCGGCCCGTTGTAACCCAGGTTTCGGGGATGACGGGTCGATCTGGGGATCGACCCCTACGACTATATATTGTGTTGTGAAACCTTGCATTTGCCCCGGGGCTGTGCTATAATCTCTTGAATGCATTATGTTAATCTACTCCGTTGAAAGGCATGGACATGGACAAGAGCAGGGAAATCCGAAAAAAGCGCCGGGCAGACTTTCTGCGCAGCCTCTGCTTTCTGCTGCCGAGCCTGCTGGGCGTGGGCCTGTTCTTCATCCTGCCCTTCGGCGTCGTGGTGTACTACTCCATGATCGACGGGGTCGCGTCCAGAAACTTTGTCTTTCTTGAAAACTTCAAGCGCCTGTTCCAGAATTCCGCCTTCCGCATGGCCTCGATCAATACGCTGAAGTTTTCAGCCCTGGCGGTGCCGCTCGCGGTGGTGCTCGCGATGGCGCTCGCCCTGATGCTCGAGTGCCGCATCCCGATGAAGAGCCAGTTCCGCACCTTCTTTTTAAGCCCCATGATGGTGCCCGTGGCCTCGGTGGTTTTGATCTGGCAGGTCCTCTTCAACTACAACGGCACGGTGAACGAGTTTCTCATGCTCTTTGGGGCAAAGCGCATCGACTGGCTCCAGTCCGAGTACAGCATGATCGTGGTGCTGCTTTTGTTCCTGTGGAAGAATCTCGGCTACAATATGATCCTTTTCATGGCGGGCCTCGCCAACATCCCGAAGGAGCTTCTCGAGGTCTGCGATGTGGAGGGCGCCACGAACCTGTATAAATTCTTCAGCATCAAGCTGCGCTATCTCTCGCCGACGGTGCTGTTCGTGACCATCCTCTCGCTCATCAACTCCTTCAAGGTCTTCCGGGAGGTCTATCTTCTCACGGGGGATTATCCCTACGAGAGCCTCTACATGCTCCAGCACTTTATGAACAACACCTTCCGCTCCCTCGACTATCAGAAGCTGTCGGCGGCGGCGGTGGTGATGGCGCTTGTGATGGTGGTGCTCATCGCGCTCCTCTTCCGGATCGAGGATGCCTTCGGAAAGGATGTGGAGGGATGAGGAGACACCCGCGCACCGGGAGGAAGAGACACCTCTTCGGCAGAACGGCGATGTTTATTCTCTGCCTTGTATTCTCGCTGGTGTTTCTCCTGCCCACGGTGCTGACCATCACCAACTCCTTCATGTCCGAGGCGGAGATCAAATCGAACTACGGCATGGTCTTCTCCACCACCTCGGGCGGCTTTGTATCGAAAACCGTCAACCTCAAGTTCATCCCTGACAAGGTGACCCTTTCCCAGTACATCACGGGGCTCATCAAATCCCCGGAGTATCTGCTGAAGCTCTGGAACAGCATCCTGCTCGTGGTCCCCATCGTGATCCTGCAGGTGGGCGTCGCCTCTGTCGCGGCCTACAGCTTTACCCGCTGGCGCGGGAAGATCCGAAACGGTATCTTTTTCTTCTATGTGATCCTGATGCTCATGCCCTATCAGGTGACGCTGGTACCGAACTACCTCGTCAGCGAATGGCTCGGGATCCTGAACAAGCCCTGGGCCATCATCCTGCCCGGCATCTTCGCCCCCTTCTCGGTCTTCCTCCTGACCAAGTTCATGCGCCGCATCCCCTATTCGCTCATCGAAGCCGCGAAGGTGGACGGGGCGGGGGAGTGGGAGATCTTCACCCGTGTGTGTCTCCCGCAGTGCCGCTCGGCCCTGTACTCGATCGCGATCCTCGTTTTCATCGACTACTGGAACATGGTCGAGCAGCCCCTCATCCTCCTGCAGGATGCGGACGCCCAGCCGCTCAGCGTGTTTCTCTCCCAGGTCAACACCGGGGAGATCGGCCTTGCCTTTGCCATGGCCACGGTCTATATGATCCCCTCGCTCCTGCTCTTCCTCCATGGCGAGGAATACCTCGTCGAGGGCATCGCGAACTCGGGAAGCGTTAAAGGATAAACATAACTGTAGGGGCGGGCGTCCCCGACCGCCCGTTGTACGTTAACCGACACGGGGCGTCCGGGAGGCTCCCCCCTACGAGGGTTCCACGCCGCACAGCATTTCTCACGCAACTGATGCATGCTTCCCATATCTGAGGTGAACTATGGAAACCACTGTCAAAAAGAGAGAATGGGTCAAGGACGCCGCCATCATCTTCCTGGCGGTGCTCCTGGTGCTGACCTTTTTTTCCAATACGATCATGAACCGCAGCCTGCCCGAGGTGGCGACGGCTGCCGTGACAAGCGGCTCCATCATCGCGAGGGTCCGCGGCACCGGCACCGTCACGGCCACCGGGAAGCAGCAGGTCAAGGCCAAGGAGACCCGCACGATCCGCTCCGTCATGATCAAGGCCGGGCAGCAGGTCAATGTGGGCGACGTGCTCTTCGTCCTCGGCGAGGGGGACGAGACCGCGCTGGAGCAGGCGAGAACTACCCTGCGCGCCCTCCAGTACGAGTATGAGCGCATGGCCCTGAACGTCCCCACCTACGACGGCAGCAGCTATGACCGCGCGGTGGACAGCGCCTATGAGAAGATGATCCGGGCGGAGCTTGCGCGCGACGAAGCCTACGAGACCTATATGCGGGAGCTGGAGAACGATTCCGCCGCCGGGGAGCTGGAGCTCCTGAACGCCGAGATCTTTAACGTAGAAAACCGCATCAGCGAAATTGAATATGAATTGCCCGATGCGGTGTACAACCGGGATATGCACCTGCAGGAAGCTGTGGCCAATAGGGACTACTGGCAAGGCATTATCGATGAAATACAATATAATATGAGTCTGATCGCCGAGACGGGAATGGTGGATTATCAATATTACTCGGAGCAAGAGGCAGCATTGAGAGATGCGCAGGGAAAGTGGGACAAATACGAGGCGGATCGCTTGAATATCGAGAACGACACGAAAATCATTGAGCTGCAAACCGAGTATGACACCCTCACGCAGCGCCGTGATCAGCTTGTCAGCCGCCGCGACAGCATCAGCTCCGAGCGGACCACCCCCTACAAGGACGCGCTGGACGAGGCGGAGGCGGAGTATTACGCGGCACAGCTCGATTACAGCGAAGCGACCTCCCGCCGCGATTATGCCTATCAGAACTTTGAACAGTCCGTCGCGGTCTCCGGCGTTAACCTCGCGGAGCAGGCGGAGAACATCCGCGTCCAGCAGGAGAAGATCAAGTCCCTCGCCGGGGAGGATGAGAATGTCATCGTCGCGGGCGTCTCCGGCACGATCGACACCATCGACTGCACCGCGGGCAGCACCGTGACAAAGGACACCCTGCTCTGCACCATCGAGGTGCCGGACATGGGCCACACCCTCTCTTTCTCCGTGACGAACGACCAGGCCCAGCGCCTGCGCATCGGGGACACAGCCACGATCTCCAACTACTACTGGGGCAACAGCGTGACCGCGACCCTCACGACCATCCGCACGGATCCGAAGAACCCGCAGACCAACAAGCTGCTCACCTTCGATCTCGCCGGCGATGTGACGAGCGGCGCCGAGATGACCATCTCCGTCGGACAGAAGAGCGCGAACTACGACCTCATCGTCCCGAACTCCGCCATCAAAACGGACACCAACGGCAGCTTCGTGCTGGTCGTGAGCGTCAAGAGCTCGCCCCTCGGCAACCGCTACACCGCAAAGCGCGTGAGCGTCGAGGTGCTCGCGAATGACGACAACAATTCCGCCGTCGTCGCCGATCTCTCCACCGGGGACTATGTGATTACCACGAGCTCGGCCCCCGTGGTCAGCGGGGATCTCGTGCGCATGGCGGACAAGACATGATGAAAACGCTGCGAAAGCACTGGCTTCCGGCGCTGGCGCTGCTCCTTGCGCTGGGCTGCGCCTTCAGCGTCTGGCGGATGCGTGCGGTGTCGGCGATGCTGCCCAGCCAGCAGGCCGCGCAGCGCTGGAAGGGGAGCGATGAGCGGGAATTCGCGCAGCTCTCCTTTTTCCTTCCGGCGGAGCAGAAGCTCACGCGGGATCAGATCTACGCCTTCCGCAATGACATGCAGCAGAAGCTGAAGGGCGCCTCCCTGGATCCCGCGGCGAATCCGGGCCTCTTATGCGACGCCTGGTGCACGATCGGCAGCGGGAAGGTGAGCGCGGGCCGGCAGAGCGGGGAAGTGCAGATCGTCGCCGTCGGCGGGCGTTTCTTCGATTTTCATCCCCTGCGCCTTCTGAGCGGCAATTATCTGAGCCCGAACGACGTGATGGACGACCGGGTCCTCCTGGACCGGGAGACGGCCTGGCTGCTCTTCGGCGCCGTGGATCTTGCCGGCATGCGCTTTTCCGTCAACGGCGGCCAGTATGTGGTGGCCGGCGTCTATGAGCATGAGCGGGACGGCTTCTCGAAGACCGCCTCCGCCGGCGCCATGCGCATCTACATGGACTATGAAAGCTACGTCCGCCTCTTCCCGGAGAAGACGGGCATCGACTGCTACGAGCTCGTCATGGCCGAGCCGGTAAAGGGCTTTGCCCGCAGCAGTGCCGAGGAGAAGTTCCCCGTCAAAAGGGCGGGCCTTGCGGACAACAGCTATCGCTTCGATCCGGACCGACTGCTGAAGCTCCTGAGAACGCGCAGCGAGCGCTCCATGCACAGGGAGAACCTGGCCTTCCCTTATTGGGAGAACGCCGCGCGCGCCGCGGAGGACAGGGCGGCAGGCTGGATGCTCGCAGCCGCGCTGACCGGGGCTGTCCCCGCGGCGCTGCTCCTGTACGGCGGGATCCGCCTTGCATCCCGCGGGCGCAGGAAGCTCGGAGGGGAGCTTCTGCCGAAGGCGGGACGGGGCGGCAGGGAATTCCTCCGCGCCCGGCGCCGCCGCATGTGGGAGCGCAGACACCCCGGGGAGTTTTGATTATCTGCCTCCCTTCGGCGCATACTAAGAGAGACTGAAACTGAGAAAGAGATGAATGCTTTGAGCCGCGGAAGAAACCTGCTCTATCTGATCGGTACGGGCCTCGCGCTTCTGATTTCCCTGGCGCTGATGATCGCGTTCTTTTTCAAGCTGCCGGAGAAAGCGCCAAAGGATCCCCACGAGGGACAGGTTTATCTCTATGACGGCAAGGACTGGATCTGGATGACGCCGCTGGAGGGGGTGCCGGTCAACACCCTGACGGCGGAAAAGTTCGCGGCGGAGGGGCCGGTGCGCTATCTCGGCACGGCGTATGACGTCCTGCGCGGTATCGACGTGTCGGAGCACCAGAAGGAGATCGACTGGGCGAAGGCGTCCGCGGTGCTGGACTTTGCATGCATCCGTCTTGGCCGCCGCGGCTATACCGCAGGGGGTCTTTTCGAAGATCCATGGTACGAACAAAACATGCGCGGCGCGACGCAGAACGGACTGAAAACCGGCGTCTATTTTTTCTCGCAGGCAGTCAATGTGGGCGAGGCCATTGAGGAGGCAAACTTCGTCCTCAAGCGCATCGCCGACTACAACGTGTCGGGCCCTGTCGTCTACGACTGGGAGAAGGTCCCGGAAGAGGAGGCGCGCACGGACGAGCTCACTGTGGAGTCGAGAACGGACTGCGCCGTTGCTTTCTGCGAGACCATCCGGCGCGCGGGCTATACGCCCTGCGTGTACTTCAACCGGGATATCGGCTACTACGGCTACGATCTCACGCGCCTCACCGACTACATGTTCTGGTTTACCCTGCCGGAGAGTCAGTTCCCGAACTTCTACTACGCCTGCGACATCTGGCAGTACAGCTTTACCGAGCAGGTGCCGGGCGTGTCCGGCAATGCCGACCTGAATCTCTGGTTCATCCCGCGGCCCGCGGCTGTCCCCGGGGAGAATTCTGACGGGAGCGCGGCAGGAATGTAGGTTTGTCAATGATGTGTGACAGAGTAAGGAAAAGAAGAAAGGGCCTGTTTAGGTGAGAGCCAGCCGAGGGGACGCATGGGGAAATCGTTGTATTTTCTGTTCCAGACAGCAAGCTGCTTCTGGAAGTCGCCAAAGGAAAAGAACTTGTGATCAGCATAAAAGTATTCATTGTCTTTGCGATGGCTGCGCTCGACCTTGCCGTTGTGCCTTGGAGTGAAGGGCTTGATACATTTGTGCTGAATACAAAGCTGATCCAGCGTTACTTCAAAGAGCGTTTTCTTATCTGTGCATTGTGAGTTGAGCCGGTTGGTAAACTCCGGGCCATTGTCCGTCTGGACGCACTCAATAGCATATGGAAAGCGTTTCACACAATGCTTAATGAACTCTGAAGAAGAATAAGCGTTGTGTTCTTTGAAGGCTTCAAGATAGCGAAAACGACTGTATTCATCGATGAAG
>CAMHEN010000079.1 GCA_946184165.1 uncultured Clostridia bacterium
TGCTGACGCATCTCGACGTCGACCATGTGTCGGGGCTCCGGCACGTGAACAAGGCCAAGCACATCATCCTGCCGGAATACGAATACTATTGGTCCTGCCGCACCGTGTACAAAATCAGGCAGCCGCAGGATCTCTGGATCCAGTATCCCATGGAGCGCCCGTTTTACCGAGGCTCGCCGCTCGGCCCGAATCACTGGGTCATTGATCTGTTCGGAGACGAGAGCATCCGGCTGGTCAATGTGCCCGGTCATACGGAAGGACAGGCGGCGATCGTGATCCGAAACGGAGGAAGATTTGTCCTTCTCGCGGCAGACGCCGCCTTTTCTCCCCGCAACTGGCAGGAGGGCATCGTACCGGGCTTCGGCTTTGCCCGTGATTTTCAGAGGAAGAGCCTCCGATGGATCGCGGACATGGCCGCAGATCCGAACTGCGCAGCCGTGCTGTGCAGTCACGACCCGGACGTCAAACCGGGAGTGATAACCGTATAAAAAGAGGGCTGACGCCAGGGCCTGCCGCGGCCATGGCGCGTGTTGCCTGTATGTCAGCAGAGAGAAACCGCCCGTGCGGTGACAGCCCGTTTTCGCGGAAAGCGCGTTCGTTGTCGGTTTCCTGTCCGGAACATGTTTCAATATAAAGCTGAAGAATCCCATGTTATCCCGCAAAAGGAGGGTTTTCTCTCCTGCCTTCAAAGACGGTTCTTCGGAGGCGGAAGCAAAGACCTTTCTATCCGTACGGTCCCTGCCGGGAGCCGTCCTGCGGGAGGACGCTCATGCACGAAGACGGAAGATCTCCGGCGCCTCCATATGCACCCTGTCGTCCGCATCGTGCAGAAGCCCCGCGAAGATCGGCATAGAATCCTCATAAACGTCCGGCGTGTTCGCGGCATTTTTTCCGACGCCCAGATAAAACTCAGCCTTCTGTTTTTCAGTGAGCCGGTTTCAGCTCTGAGGATCGGCCGCATTTGAGGGTTGTGCCTGTTCCGTAATGGTTTTGATCCCGCAGCGAATCATATAGAGAGCGACCAAAACAGAGCCGACCCGGTCGAACCAGAAGGATACCCCGGTTCCGGGAAACGCCAACACGGCGGCCAGCGCGACCGTCACGCAGATATCTACTGCGGACTTGGCTCCGTATAGTCTTGCCTGCACCCCAAGAATCGCGTTTCCCTGCCGGTGATGAAGAACGGTATACCGTCGCCAGAAGATGCTGTTCGCGATCACGCCCAGGACGGCGATCACAAGCGCAGGGACCACATTTCCCTTGTCGTCATTTGAGGACAGGAGGCTGAGGGCCAGCATGCTGAGGCCGCTGACGCACATGATGACGCCGGTGAAAAGATTGCCTCTCTTCTCCCAGCTCTGTTTTTGCGCGGCATCCATCTCCTTCCGTCCGTTTGTGACGGCATAGACTATGAACGCGACAGCAAGGGCAAGCAATTCCGCTGTCCGCCTGGTGAAGTCCGCGATTTGCGTGGAGCTGTGCCCGACGCGCAGGCCCAGGCCCAAAATCACCGGGCCGTAGGCGCTCATCAGGACAGACATCAAAAGTGTCCGGCGTCCGCTTTTCTTTTCTCGATCCATAGGCCTTCCGATCCTCATCTGAGCAGCAGCAGTACAGCTGCAATGACCGCGGGCACCGTCACCGTATCATATTCACCGGGGGAGAACAATTCCGTCGCGCTGCCAAGCAGGGCACCCAATCCGGCAGACAACACCGCACGGGGCAAAGGCATCTTCTGGGCGTTTGACAGTACGATCATTCCGCTGATGAAGGAGACTGCCAGCATGGCCAGACTGCCCTCCCAGGATTTCCTGCCGTCAGTAAAGCGCGAACGGACTTTATGCTTTCCGTGCGGAATGCCGACCAGGGCGGCGGCTGCGTCGCCGGTACCCCACATCAGGATCGCTGCGGCAGCCAGGTGCGGCTTTCCGAAGAAGCCCCAGGATACGGCAATCATTGCCGCAAACATGAAGAACAGCAGAAGGAGGCTCTTTTTGATCTCCCCGGCAGACTTCTGAACAAACAGCTTCCCAAACCAGGATGCGTCTTCAAACGCTGACAGGATCGGATAGATTACGATAGCGAGCATAACGGACGTCAACGCTGCTGCCTGCCAGCTCCTGGAAGAAAGAATCATCAGCGTTACACAAGTGAAAGCAACGATATGCAGGAGCTTTCGAAATATAAAAGACGGCAGCTTTGTCAAAAAACGAATGGGTATCAGGATAAGCAGGGCCGGGGCAATAAAAGCCGCAAGGACCGCAAGGCAATGCAGGACCTGTACAAACAGAGTATTTGAATCCACGGGCATCCGCAAACCCTTCCTTTCGTGCTTTCTTATGTTCGCCGTATCCAATGGGCTTGTTTCATGCGTTCTCCTAAATCAGCACGCCGCCCAAGTGGTCGATCTCGTGCTGGATGATCTGCGCTGTGAATCCGGTGTAGGTTTTGAGCCGCGTTTGAAACTGCTCGTTCCGGTACTGCACCTTGATCGAGCGCCAGCGTTTGGCCTTGCGCGTGCCGGTCAGGGACAGGCAGCCCTCTTCCGCCTCGTAAGCCCCGGAGCACTTGACGATCTCCGGATTGAACATCACGGTCGCGCTGCCGTTGTCGTCGAAAATGATGATCCGCTTTGCCACACCGATCATGTTGGCCGCCATGCCCACGCAGCCGTCCCGGTGCGCCTCCAAAGTATCCCGCAAGTCCTGCGCGACAGGCAGATCCTGCACCGTGGCCAGTGCGGACTTCTGCGCGAGGAAGATCGGGTCTTTCATAATGGGTCTGATCATCGCGCACCTCTCAGAGCTGATCGTATTTCGCGTTGCTGCCCCGGCATTTCTCGACGGGGTACTTGGCCTCGTTCTGATCCATCTTCGCGTTGATGATCGCGTCGGCGTCCAGGCCGAGCGCGTCCAGCATGTTCTGGCAGTACACCATCACGTCGGCCAGCTCCTCCCCCACGTGGGCGAGGTCGTAGTCCGTGTCGCTCCACTGGAAACATTCCAGCAGCTCGTTCGCCTCAATGGAGATGGACTTCGCCAGATTCGCGGGCGTGTGGAACTGATCCCAGTCCCGCTCCTGTGAGAATCTGCGTATCCGCTCTGTCGTTTCCGGTTTCATTGCCTCTCCCCCGCTCCATATTCCGACATGATTATACCTTGTTATATCCTGCGCTGCAATAGGACATAACAGGGTGTAACATGTTTTTAAGAAAGACGGATGGCTTTGGGATCAAGTGTGAGGACTTGCTTGTTCAGAATCTCCGCGGCGGCCACAGCCGCCGCGCGGGTCTTCGGGATCATAGACCGCGATCACCGTGTCGCCTTCGATCATGGCCTCCGGGTGCGCCTTGAACTCGCAGCCCACGGTTTTTTCACAGGCTACGTTTATGACTTCCCTGCAGGCGGCCAGAGCTTTGAAACAGCGATCGCGCAGCTACGGCGTCCACTTGGCCACCTGCTCCTCACCGGGAACACAGTGGATCATTTCGAGCTTTTCGTCTGGTCCTCTAAGTCCATTCTCCCGAGAGGTCGCGCTCAGGAACACGTTCTGCTTCATCAGGCCCTTTTCCCTGAATTTTGCCCGCATGTACACCGCACAGGGGCGCGGGTCGGCAATCAGTCTTTTGCAGGTATGTTCCAAGGCTTCCTTTTCCAAGTCGTTCACCCCTTCTGCGGATTTATATCGGCCGAACAGATCCGGCCGATCCTCTGTAATGGGGGCTGAAGATTCAGCGGATTCTGTCCGGCAGGCGCACAACAACCGGACACTTCCTCGCGGTATTGCCGAAATCCCGGCAGGACTCAGCGTAAAAAACCTCTCCCGTCCCGGTTTGCGGAATACAGGAGAGGTCTTAAGGGAGAGATTATTCTGCCGGAGGCCGTCGAGCCATAAACAGGGAGAGCCCCGCCTTTACCTCATCGGGGAGATCCAGGATCCCGGCAATCCGAAAAGCGGCGACTTGCGCGTCCTTTCTGTAAAGAGGAACGGACGGTTCAATGTCAAAACAGTAGTTTGCGACAATTTCAACAGAATATCCGCGCTGCTGCCGGTACAGTTCCGCAAGCGCATGTCAAATCATTTGTCATGTTTTGCAGACTGCTCCGTACACCGATCTCGCGCGGCGCAGATTTTTTCATGTTTAGATAGAAAAACGAAAAAATACGTGTTATAATAAAAAAAAGAATTATTCGAGAGCCGCGGCGCTGCAGAAGCCGTGAAAGGTTCAAGGGTTTCCGTGAGGCTCCGGTATGTAAACCGGTATTATGACAGCTGTCCATGATCGGATGCTTCGGACCCGCGCTGATTTGAACACTGGCCACGCGTGATACGGAAAGAGGTTGGTACGGATGAAAAAAAGGAAAACCTGGCAGATCGTCCTGTTTGTTGCGCTGTGCGTGTGCCTGAATGTTGGCGGAAGGCTTTTGTCTGACCGGTTCGTTCTGCCCCTGTGGGCCGATTCGATCGGAACGGCGCTGTGCGCCTACACCGCCGGTCCGGTGTGCGGCGCAATGGTCGGATTAACAGGGAACCTGGCATACAGTGTGGTCAACCATCTGTCGGCGGCCTACTCCATTACCAGTATTGCCATTGGTATGATCGTGGGCATCGCGGCGCATCGGAACTGGTTTGATCAGTTCTACGGCTTCATGAAGGCCGCCACTCTGTCCATGTTTGTGGCGTTGCTTGTATCTGTGCCGCTGAATATCATGCTTGCAGGCGGTTATACGGGAAACGAATGGGGTAACGGCGTTATTGATTACCTTCTGGATAAGGAATGGCCGACATTCCTGAGCTGTGTCCTCGGCCAGCTGGCGGTTGAGTTCGCGGATAAAGTGCTTACGATCGCTGTCGTCTATCTGATCATTCTGATCAGGCGCTGGCGTGACAGCTCCGACAAGGAAAAGGCGATCCTGAAGGGCAGCGCGGCAGCAGCCGTCACGGTCCTGTGCCTGACGTTCGGCCTGCCCGTGTCTGCCAGCGCAGAAGGCGGCCCGCTGCCTGAAACGAAGGATTATAACGATTACGTACAGAGCATATACAGCAGCAACAACGGCTTGCCCTGCGGCGAAGCCAACGATATCGCGCAAACAAACGACGGCGTGCTCTGGATCGGCACGTACGCCGGACTGTATCGATATAATGGCCGCGAGTTCCGCTGGGTTGACAACTATGAATCCGTCCGAAACGTCAACTGCCTGTATGTGGATGAGGAAGGCCGCCTCTGGATCGGCACCAACGATAACGGACTTGCCATCGCGATCCGTGAAAAGGTCGTGAATGTACTTGATCAGTCAAGCGGCCTTCCGTCCAATTCCGTGCGCTGCATCATCCGTGCGTCGGACGGCTATTACTATATCGGAACCACCGGCAGCCTGCAGTTGCTGATAATGAATAACGGCCTGAAGGTTGCAGATACCCTGCAGGAGATTAATTATGCCGACAGCATCACTGCCGATCAGAAGGGAAATGTGGCTGCAATTACCTCCAGCGGACGGCTTTTCCTGATCAATGGGGGGAAAATCCTCAACTCTCTGCAGCTTACAGACGGGCAGGAGCTTTTCAACTGCTGCGCCTTCGCCCCGGACGGAACGCTGATGGTGGGCTCTTCCACCAATCATATTTACAGCTACGATATTTCCGGCGGGGATTTCAAACAGCTCGACGTTATGACCTGCGAGGACGTCGCAAGCATCAATAACCTGAATTATCTGAGCGACGGAACGCTGTTCATCTCCACGGACAGAGGCGTGTCCTATGTGGACGCGGGCGGCTACCATCGGGTAAACACAAACGACTTCAACAATTCCATTGATAATATGCTCTGTGATTATCAGGGCAACCTTTGGTTCACGTCCTCGAGACTCGGTCTCCTTCGGCTGGCCGAATCTCCTTTCAGGGACGTTTACGGCACAATCGGCATAGAGCACCAGGTGGTCAACGCGATTGTCTCATGGCAGGGAGACTATTACATCGGTACCGACAAGGGACTGGACGTGACCGACAAATCCTGTCACCGTCAGATCGAGAATGAACTGACCGCCGCCCTGGACGGAAAGCGTATCCGCTGCATGTATGTTGACGGGAAGGACCATCTGTGGGTATGTACCTACGGAAGCGGCCTTATGGAGTTTTCACCGGACGGCGAGTCCTGGCTGTACAATGAGGAAAACGGCAGCTTCGGCAACCGCGCGCGAATCGTCACGGGACTTTCGGACGGCACGATCCTGGCGGCCGGCGACACCGGAATCAGCTATATTCAGGATCATGAGATTCTGCGAACCATCCGCAACGAGGACGGCCTGATCAATTCCATGATCCTGACCGTAACCGAGCGCAGCGACGGCACGATCCTGGCAGGTACCGACGGCGACGGCATCGCCGTGCTGAAAGACGGCATGGTGACGGATATGATCACCCGCGAGGACGGGCTGAGCAGCGGCGTCATCCTGCGCACGATCAAAGACCCGAAATCCGAGGGAGTGTTCCTCGTTACCAGCAACAGCCTGTGCTATCTCGAGCCGGACGGTTCCGTCCGCGTACTGGATAATTTCCCTTACTTCAACAACTATGATATCTGGGTCAAAGATCAGGATACGCTTTTTGTTATGTCCAGCGCGGGGATCTATGTGGTGGAACGCGACGAACTGGTGGCAGACGGCGATATGGCCTGGGAACTGCTGGACGCCCGAAGAGGCCTGGGCACGTCTCTGACCGCGAACTCCTGGAACTATTCCGACGGAAACGGAAAACTGTTCCTGCCCTGTGACACGGGCATCTACAGTATCGACGTTGAAAAATACGACAGCGACGTCCGTGCTTACCGTATGCAGTTGGCTTCCGTCCGGCTGGACGGCGTTCTGCAGCCGCCCTCCCGCATGGGTGCTATTACGGTGGGCCGGGGTGTCAACCGCGTCGAACTGAGTCCGGAGATCCTGAACTATACCATTCAGGAGCCAAACGTCGGCTACTGTCTCGAGGGCTATGACACGCAGTGGACGATCATACCGCAGAGCAGCCTGAACAACATCATCTACTCCAATCTCCCTGCGGGCTATTATACCTTCCGTCTGGCCATATTCGACAGCTCCGGCGAACGCGTACTGGAGGAGCGCAAGTTCGACCTGGTCAAGGAAGGTGAAATCTACGAGCAGCGAGGCTTTACCATTTATATGCTGGCGCTTCTCTCCCTGTTTATCATCTGGTGTACATGGTTCGTGGTGCAAGGACAGCTGAACAAGCAGCAGATCAAGCTGAACATGGCCAATGAGACGGTCATGGCGATCGCAAACGCCGTCGACGCAAAGGACGTGCGAACCCACCAACATTCCATGCGAGTGGCGGAGTATTCGGTCCTGATCGCGCAGGAGATGGGCTGCTTTAAGTGGTGGAAACGGAACAAGATGCTCTCCAGTCTGCGGAAAGCGGCGCAGATGCACGATATTGGAAAGATCGGCATCCCGGACAGCGTGCTGAACAAGGTCGGGCGCCTGACGGATGAAGAATATCGAGAAATGAAATCCCACGTGACGCGCGGCGCGGATATTCTGAAAGATTTTACGCTGGTAGACCATGTCGTGGAAGGGACAAGATACCATCATGAGCGCTACGACGGCCGCGGCTATCCGGATGGCCTGAAGGGGGAAGAGATCCCGCTCTTCGGACGGATCATCGGCGTAGCCGACGCTTTCGACGCCATGACCTCCAACCGTGTTTACCGCAATCATATGGACACCGATTACGTGATGAAGGAAATGGTGCGCGGACGGGGCACACAGTTTGATCCTGAAGTGCTGGATGCATTCTTACGTCTGGTCGACAAGGGCGTCATCAATCTGGACGAGATCTATGACCAGAAGCGCGCGGAGATTCAGAGCGCGGATCACAAGGCACAGGAGGAACTTGCACGCCGCGTGGAAGAAGACAGGAAACTCCAGGCTTCCGAAATGAAAAACGCGGAAAAGAACGCCCCAACGGCTGATGGAGGGGATAAGGCATGAAACGAGTATACGTCACGACCGCGCTGACCTGCATGGTCATACTGATTGCTGTCATCGGCGGCCTCCGGCTTCTGAATCTTTCGGGAGGGCGGGAGAATCTGACCGTCGGCTTTGTTTACGACAACGATGAGAGCACGCCTTACACCTATAACTTTTCCCTTTCGAAAGACGCTTTGGAGAAAAAATACGGAGATCGGCTCAGGATTCTGACATGCAGCAATGTTCTGGATGAAGAAATGGAAGAGCCGATCAGGAAGCTGGCCGAAGAAGGGTGCGACATCATCTTTTTCAACGGCTACAGCAATCTGGTGATGGAGCTTGCTCCGGAGTTTCCCGATATCCAGTTCTGTCAGGCGTCCTATATGGACATGAGCGATCAGACTGTGCCCGCCAATTATCACAGCTTCAAGGGAGAAGCCTATCAGGGCCGATATGTGAGCGGAATTGCGGCGGGCATGAAGATGAGGCAAATGATTTCGGACGGAATCCTTTCGGAAGACCAGGCCGTACTCGGCTTTGTTGCGGCTTTTCCCACCTCGGAGGTCATTTCCGGCTACACCGCCTTTCTGCTGGGCGCCCGCTCCGTGGTTCCGCAGGCTGTGATGCGCGTATGCTACACGGGAACATGGAGCAGTTACGCCCAGGAGAAAAGCGCGGCGCAGCGGCTGATCGACTTAGGATGCGTGATCATTTCCAACCATACCGATACCATTGGCCCGGCCATCGCCTGCGAGGAAGCACCACAGGACAGAAAGGTCTATTATGTGGGCTACAATCAGAGCATGGCGGAGGTTGCCCCCGGATCCTCCCTGGTTACCACGAGGATCTGCTGGGAGCCGTATGTGCTTTCGGCTGTGGATGCGGTCATGGCGAACAGGAAAATCGAATCGGCCGTTAACGGGAATATTCACGGAACGGACGCATCCGCCGGCTTCGAGAAAGGCTGGGTGGAGATGATCGATCTGAATCAGCTGGTGTCGGCACCCGGAACGCAGGAAGCCATGGACAGAGCCATAGAGCAATTCAAGCGGGGGAATACAGACTTTGTATTCCAGGGCGATTACATCGGCGTCAATCCCGACGATCCTTCCGATCAATGGGATCTGCGCAGCCCGTACAAAGAAAATGAAAACTCCTCTTTTCCCACGTTCCACTATATCCTTTCGGATATCATCACGATCGAAGGCTGAAAAGCATCGTCTTTTCTATTTGGACGCCTCCTCTGTTCGTTGGTTTCGGTCGGCATACCGTCTCTATCCTTACTCCGGCGGCGTCCTTTTGTATATACTTATAGCTATAAGCTTTCCTGTACCACTCGCACAGGGAGTGACTTTTGACAGGCGGAAAAAAGGGGCTGTCTCAAAAGGCAGTCCCTTTCTTGTTATAACCGCGAGCCGAGGATTTTCATATTGACATCTTTCTATGAGTATGCTATCTTACAGATAGAATTTCTTGAATGTGTGGTGATGCACGGATGGAACAGATTTACGTCGATACCGCAAAGATGCTGCGCGCCATGTCCGATCCCAAGCGGCTGCGGATTGTGGATATGCTCTCCTGCGGAGAGCTGTGCGGCTGCAGGATCCTGGAGGAATTTCACATCACCCAGCCCACGCTGTCCCACGACATGAAGGTGCTGAGCGAGGCCGGGATCGTGAAACAGAAACGGGAAGGGAAAAACATCTACTACTCCCTCAACAGCGAGGCGCTTGCCGCGATGCATCAGACGCTCGGGCGGATGTTTGAGGATAAGCCGGACTGCATTTGCCGTCAAAAGAGCTGCGAGTAAGCCGACGAAATCTCGTCGGCTTACTCCAAGGCCGTCACATAGAAGTAATTAAATGTTTCGATGAAAGGTCGTGTTTTGTGGGACAATTTATTCAAGATCAGATTCTCGGCATGAAATGGCTCAATGCTTTGATCGGCAGAGGGCTGCGCGCACTCGGTCTGGACACCGCTTCCCGCTGGGGCGGCAGCATACAGTTTTTCCTCTATGACGTCATCAAGATCTCGATCCTGCTCTGTCTGCTGATTTTCGTCATCTCCTGCATTCAGAGCTTCTTCCCGCCGGAGCGCAGCAAGCGCATTTTAGGGCGCTTCCGCGGGATCGGAGCCAACATCATCGGGGCGCTGCTCGGCACCGTGACGCCGTTCTGCTCCTGCTCGTCCATCCCGATCTTCATGGGCTTTACCGGCGCCGGGCTTCCTCTGGGCGTGACCTTCTCGTTTCTGATCTCCTCCCCGATGGTGGATCTCGGAAATCTCGTTCTGCTGATGAGCTTCTTCGGCGTCAAGATCGCCGCGGCTTATGTGGCGCTGGGGCTGGTGATCGCCGTCCTCGGCGGGACGCTGATCGAGAAGCTGCGCATGGAAAACCAGGTGGATGACTTCATACGCCATGCCAATTCCGGCGTCAACATCGAAGCGCCGGAGCTGACGCTTCGGGACCGCACGTTTTATGCCGGAGATCAGGTCATCTCCACCTTCAGGAAAGTCTTCCCGTACATTCTTATCGGTGTTGGCGTCGGCGCGGTGATCCACAACTGGATCCCCGAAAGCTGGGTTGCGGCTGTTCTGGGAAGCCGCAATCCCTTCGGCGTCGTGCTGGCAACGCTGGTCGGCGTGCCCATGTACGCGGATATCTTCGGCACGATCCCGGCGGCGGAAGCGCTGCTGGGTAAAGGCGCCCTGCCGGGGACGATCCTCAGCTTCATGATGGCGGTCACGACGCTGAGTCTGCCCTCGCTCATCATGCTGAGCAAGGCTGTCAAGCCCCGGCTGCTCGGTACTTTTGTCGCGATCTGCGTGCTCGGCATCATCCTCGTAGGATACGGCTTCAACGCCTTCCAAACTATTCTCATCTAAACAGGGAGGAAACGTATATGAACACCAAGGTTTTGGGCGGCGGCTGCCGCAACTGTCAGAATCTGCTTGCGGCCGGGAAAGAGGCGGCTGCCGAAAAAGGGATCGAGGCCGAGATCGAGTACATCACCGATATGGCCAGGATCATGGAATACGGCATCATGAGCACCCCGGCGCTGATGGTCGATAACAAGATC
>CAMHEN010000080.1 GCA_946184165.1 uncultured Clostridia bacterium
GGCAGCGACCTCATCATCGGCACCGACCCGGACTCTGACCGCATCGGCACCATGGTCCGCACCGGCGACACCTACACCACCATCACCGGCAACCAGATGGGCGTGCTGCTCATCGACTATATCATCCGCGCCCGCAGGGCCACCGGCACCATGCCCGAGAATCCCGGCGTCCTGACCTCCATCGTCTCCACCAGCATGGCCCGCGCCGTCTGCGAGGCGAACGGCGTCCACTTTGAGGACACCTTCACCGGCTTCAAGTTCATGGCAGAGCGCATTGCCACCTGGGAGGCCGCGAAGAGCTACAACTACATCTTCGCCTTCGAGGAGAGCTACGGCTACATGATGGGCGACTATGTCCGCGACAAGGACGCTGTCACCGCCGCCATGATGGTGGCCGAGATGGCCGCCTTCTACCACAAGCAGGGCATGACCCTCATGGACGCCATCAACGCCCTCTATGAGAAGTACGGCTGGTTCCGTGAGAAGACCCTGAACCTCGTGATGCCGGGTCTCGACGGCCTGCAGAAGATGAAGGATCTGATGGCGGACCTGCGCGCCAATCCCCCCAAGGAGATCGGCGGCCAGGAGGTCGTCCGCACCCGTGACTATACCGACGGCAGCATCTACGTCGCCGGTCTCGGCAAGGTCGGCACCACACCCTTCTGGGGCTCCAACGTCCTGTACTTTGAGCTCGCCGACGGCAGCAGCTTCATCGTGAGACCCTCCGGCACCGAGCCGAAGATCAAGGTCTACCTCCTCGTGCGCGGCGACAGCAGCGAGCAGTGCGCCGAGCGTATCGAGAAGTACACCGAGTTTGCCGACACCCTCAAGAGATGAGACTTCTCTGGCTGCTCTTCGCTGCCTTTGCGCGGGTGGGGATCATGACCTTCGGCGGCGGCTACGCCATGATCCCCATCCTCGAGCGCGAGATCGTGGACCGGCACGGCTGGGCCACGGAAGAGGAGCTCATGGACTATTACGCCGTGGGCCAGTGCACTCCGGGCGTCATCGCCGTCAACACCGCGACCTTTATCGGCTATAAGGTGGCAGGCCCTGTGGGCGGCGTCATCGCGACGCTCGGCGTCGTCTTCCCCTCCGTCGTCATCATCACGCTCATCGCGGGCGTCCTCACCAGCTTTGCCGAGGTGCCCGCGGTCAAAAGCGCCTTCGCGGGCATCCGCGTCTGCGTGTGCGTGCTCATTTTCAACGCCGTCCTCAAGCTCTGGAAGAAGGCCGTGGTGGATAAGGCGACGCTGGTGCTCTTCCTCCTCGTCTTCCTGCTGAGCGCCTTCTTCGGCATCTCGCCCGTCCTCTTCGTCGTGGTCTGCGCCGCGGCGGGCATCCTGCTCACGAGATGGGGGGTGCGCGGCAAATGATCTTTCTGCGCCTCTTTTTCGAGTTTTTCAAAACCGGCCTCTTCGCCGTCGGCGGCGGGATGGCGACGCTGCCGTTCATGTACGATATCTCCACCCGCACGGGCTGGTTTACGCATGCCATGCTCGCGGACATGGTGGCCGTGTCGGAATCCACCCCCGGGCCCATCGGCGTCAACATGGCGACCTATGTGGGCTTCGTGACCGCGGGGATCCCCGGGGCGGTGATCGCGACCCTGGGCCTTGTGACGCCGAGCGTGATCATCATCCTGCTCATCGCCCGCGCCCTCAAAGCCTTCCGCTCAAGCCCCCTGGTGGACGCCGGGTTTTACGGCCTGCGCCCCTGCTCCATCGGCCTCATCGCGGCGGCCCTCTTCCTCGTCATCAAGATCGCGCTTTTGAACCCCGCGCTCTATGCCGAGACAGGGCGGCTCCTGGACCTCTTCGATCTCAAGGCCATCGTCCTCGCGGCGGTGCTGCTCGTCTGCACCCGGGGCGTCAAAAAGCTCAAGGGCCTGCACCCGATCTTTTTCATCCTCGCCTCCGCGGTAGTGGGCGTCGTATTCCGGTTCTGAGCGGGGGATCGCGGGCCGATGAGGGCATCGGCCCCTACGGAGGCAAGGCGTAACATGATCGCCGTAGGGGTCGATCCCCAGATCGACCCGAAACCCCACCGTATCGGAAATGCGTGTATAAACGTAAAATCCCAGACCACACCGTAGGGGCGGATATCATCCGCCCGCAGCCTGACCGTATGGAAAATGTACCCATCAAGGCGCGACCCACGTCTATACCGTAGGGGCGGGGCTTGCCCCGCCCGGCGGTACAATGTCCGTTTTCGGTTTCGCCCGGGCGCGGAGCAAAACGTCGGTTCCCCCGCGCGGGCGGATGCTATCCGCCCCTACGGACAGGAGGGAACGTTTTCGCATCCCGGTACGCCGTACCGCAACGCAGGTTTGCGGGCCGTTCGTGAACAGCCCCTGCGGCAGGCGGCGGCATGTGCCCCGTCAAAACAGCAGGAGCCCTGCCCCATACGCCAACACAGCCGAAAAACATGCGCTCAGAAGGCGCCCTGTCATGTGCAGGGCGCCTTTCAGTTTGCTCCCGGAGAGGACGCCGAGCGTCTGAAAGTGTACCGAGAGGCCGCCCCAGCCCAGCAGAAACGCGGCGAGGGCGAGACTCGCGGGGCCCGGATGGAGGCCCTGCATCGCAGCGGTCCCGCTGCCGAGCTCGAAAAGCCCCGTGCCCATCGCCCGCACAAAGCGCGGCTCAAAAGAAAAGCGCGCGGCGAGGACGCCGCAGAGAAAACCAAGGAGCCCGCCCGCGTCCAGTACGGCGAGCACAGCGCCGAAGCAGAGCACGAAGCAGCACACGTTCAGCATGGCGCCGCCCGCCTGGCGCACCGCGCCGACCAGCGCGAGAGCGGGATCGGCCGTATCGAGCTGCAGGGGCTGAATCTCGCCGCAGGGCCGCTTCCCGCGGAACACCAGGCCCGCCGCGATCGCGGCGAGGATATGCACGATGTAGAGCAGAAGCCCGATCTTCACCGAGCCGAACACCCCCGCGCCCACTGCCCCCACGATAAACGCGGGGCCGGAGTTGTTGCAGAAGGCGAGAAGCCTCTCCCCCTCCTCCCGGGTGACGCTGCCGCTCTGCACCATGTCCGCGATATACGCGGCCCCCGCGGGGTACCCGCCCGTGAGACCCATCAGCAGGGCCGAGGCCCCCGCGCCGCTCACGCCGAAGAGACGCGCAGCCCAGGGGGCGAGCAGTCTCCCCAGAAGCCCCGGGAGGCCCAGCCGGTTGAGAAAGCCGGACAGCACGAAAAACGGGAACAGCGACGGGATCAAAAGCGTCCCGCAGGTCTTCAGCGCCTCCCGGCAGCCCGCCGCCGCAGCCCCGGCGTTCATCACCAGCGCCGCGAGCAGCCCAAGCCCCGCGAGAAGCGGGAGCAATGCCTTCCCCCTCTGCCTGACCTCCATGCGCACCCCTCCTTGTCCTTCATCAAGCTATGAGCCGCCGCATAGAAATAATACCGGATATGGGCATTGGTTTCATTCAGCAATATAGGCAAGATCAACACGAACAGCGTAAAACCAGCTTCGTAGGGGCCGATGCCCTCATCGGCCCGAAACCTTATGGCATGTACAATGTACCAACGTTTCGGGTCGATCTGGGGATCGACCCCTACGAGATGTACGTTTCGACAGTTTGCTGGTTAAAGTCGATACCCATAATACCGGAAACGAGGTGCTGCATGTGAAGGCAACGAGAGACTTGCCCGCGGAGCTTGCCGAGCGCCTGGACCTGCCGGAGGAGCTGCTGCCCGGAAGGGGGCGGCTCACGCTGGACGGCGGCAGGCAGGCGCTCGTGGAGGGGCAGCGGGGGATCCTGGAATACACGCCGGAGCGCATCGCCGTGAGCTTCGGCCGCGAGAAGCTCACCCTCTCCGGCGACGGCCTGCGCATCAAAGCCATGAACGCGGGGGAGCTTCTCATCACCGGCAGGATCCGCACGGCGGAATGGGGGTAAGCATGGAGAGAATCAGTGACCAGCTGCGGGGCATCGTCGCCCTTGAAATTTTCGGCGCCTTCCCGGCGGGCCTTCTGAACGCGGCCGCCGCGGAGGGCGTCGAGCTCTGGAACAGCGAGAGTCGGGACGCCAATACCCTGCGCGTCCGGCTCTTTGAGGCGCAGCTTCCCACGCTGGAGCGGCTTGCCCGACGGGCCGGATGCGAAGTGCGGGTGCTGGATCGCGTCGGCGGGCGGGAGGCCCTGCGCCGCGTCCTGCGGCGGCCCGGGCTTCTGATCGGTCTTGCGGCGGCCCTTCTGCTGCTGACGCTCTCCACGTTCTTCGTGTGGGATGTGGATGTGCGCGGGGCGGAGAGCATCAGCCGCGCCCGGGTCCTGCGGGCCCTGGAGGACAGCGGCTTCGGCGTGGGGAGCTTCTGGCCCGGCGTGAACACGGACGTCCTCCGGAGCCGGGTGATGCTGCGCCTGCCGGAACTCGCGTGGATGACGGTGAACGTCAGCGGCTCGCGCGCCGTCGCGGTGGTGGTGGAGCGCACGGAGAAGCCGGAAATGTACGACGCGCGGGAGCGGGCGGATCTCGTGGCCTCCCGGGGCGGCCTCATCCGGCACATGAACGTCCTTGCCGGGGCGCCCGCGGCGGAGCCGGGGCAGATCGTGGCGGAGGGGGAGCTCCTTGTGAGCGGCGACCTTGAAAGCCTCACCGGGGAGCGGCGCGAGGTGCGCGCCCGGGGCAGCGTCATGGCGGATACCTGGTATGAGCTCAATGCCGTCTGCCCGGCGGAGGAGCTGCTCAAAACCCCGAAGGGCGTGCCCCGCAGCCGTTATGCCCTCGTGTTCGGAAAAAGGCGCGTGAATTTGTATATTGGTAGTGGAAAACCTATTGACGGATGTGATAAAATCATTACGGAGCATACCCTCGGCCTGGATGGACTTTTTTCCACGCCTCTCCGCTTTGTGCGCGAGCGCTTTGTCCCCTATGGGCTTGGAAGCGGCGGCGACTATTCGCCGGAGGCTTCGGCGCGCCGCCTCTACGCCCTGCTGGAGGACGGGGTCGAGGGACAGATCCTGTCTTTCAGCTTTACAGACGGCCGGAGCGGGGAACTCCACGTGCTCACGCTGCGGGCACACTGTACAGAGAACATCGCCCGGCTGCGGGAAGGAAGCGGCTGAGGCGCGAAAGGATTTGCTGTTTTACCATGATAGACAAAAGCATCGAAGTGGAGCGCATGGAGCATGTCATCAGCGTCTTCGGCTCCTTTGACCAGAACCTGCGCATCATCGAAAACGAGCTCAGCGTCAAGGTCCTCGACCGGGAGAACATGATCCACATCTGCGGCGAGGCGGAGAACGTCATGCTCGCCGAGAAGGCCATCAACGGGCTTCTGACGCTCGCCGCGAAGGGGGAGAACATCGACGCGCAGAACGTGCGCTACATCCTCAAGCTCGTGAGCGAGGGGAAAGAGACCAAGATCAACGAGCTTGCCGGGGACGTCATCTGCATCACCGCCAAGGGCAAGCCCATCAAGCCCAAGACCCTCGGCCAGAAGACCTACTGCGAGGCTATCCAGCACAACACCGTCACCCTCGGCATCGGCCCCGCCGGCACCGGCAAGACCTATCTCGCCGTGGCCGCCGCGGTGGCGGCCTTCCGGGCGGAGGAGGTCAACCGTATCATCCTGACCCGGCCCGCGGTGGAGGCGGGGGAGCGCCTCGGCTTTCTCCCCGGCGATCTGCAGAGCAAGGTGGACCCCTATCTCAGGCCCCTCTACGACGCGCTCTTCGACATGCTGGGCCCGGACACCTATCAGAAATATCTCGAGCGCGGGAATATCGAGGTTGCGCCGCTCGCCTACATGCGCGGCCGCACCCTGGACGACAGCTTCATCATCCTCGACGAGGCGCAGAACACCTCCCGCGAGCAGATGAAAATGTTCCTCACGCGCATCGGCTTCGGCTCGAAGGTGGTCATCACCGGCGACATCACCCAGATCGACCTGCCCGCGGATAAGCAGAGCGGTCTCAAGGTCGCAATGAAGGTCCTCGAGGGCATCGACGATATCGCCGTCTGCACCCTCACGGGCTCGGACGTGGTGCGCCACCGCCTGGTGCAGAAGATCATCGAGGCATACGAGGTCTACGATAAAAAGAACCCGGCGGAGAAAACGGAGAAAAAGCAGCCGCCCAGGCACTATGCGAGGAGGGGATGAGCCATGCGGCATGAAGTGTATATCTCCCGGGAGAAGCCCAATCTCGGCCACCGGGAGGCGGCGGGCCTCATCAAAAAGGCCGTACAGATGGCCCTTGACGCCGAGGGGATAGACATCCCCTGCATAATAAGCGTACTGTTAACCGATGACGAGGGCATCCATGCCGTGAACCGGGAATTTCGCGGTGTGGACAGCGCCACCGACGTGCTGAGCTTTCCGATGAACGAGCTCACGCCGGGGGACTTTGACCCGGAGCTCTGCGAACGGGATCTCGACAGCGGCGCGGTTTTGCTGGGCGATATGATGATCTCCCTCGAACGCTGCGCAAAGCAGGGGGAGGAGTTCGGCCACGGCTTCGCCCGGGAGGTCCAGTATCTCACGGTTCACTCCGTCCTCCACCTCTTGGGCTACGACCACGTGGACGAGGGCGCGATGAAAAAGCAGATGCGCGCGCGGGAAAAGACGATTATGGGGGATACGTGAAATGCCTCCCCTGAAAGGGGATTGCGTGCCGCCGCTGCCTGTGGCAGAAGAAGGCGGCACGGAATCTCCGCAGCCGCGCCTTTGGCGGGCCGTCGCGAAGCAGGCCCGGGAAAGGCATTGCGGCAAGGTGGGCCAAGGTGGCATCCGCCGTCTCCCGCAAGGCGGATGACGGAAGGGTTAACCCCTCAGGCGCTTTGCGCCCGCTCCCCTTTCAGGGGAGCCAATAAAGAACAGGAGAATTCAAATGACAAAATCAGCCATGATTACCGTCTGCGGGAGGCCCAACGCGGGCAAGTCCACGCTCACCAACGCCCTCGTGGGGGAGAAGGTCGCGATCGTCTCGCCCAAGCCCCAGACCACCCGCAACCGCATCACCGCCATTGTCGAGCACGGCGACACCCAGTTTGTCCTGCTCGATACCCCGGGCTTTCACAAGCCGAAGACCCGCCTCGGCGACTACATGGTGAACGTCGTGCGGGAGAGCGTGGCGGACGTGGACTGCGTGCTTCTGATGGTGGAGCCGGTGGCGTCCCTCGGCCCCCAGGAGGAGGCGCTCATCCAGCGCATCCGGGAATCCGGCGCGCCCGCGATCCTGCTTATCAACAAGATCGACACCGTGGACAAGGCGCGGCTTTTGGAGGTCATCGCGGTCTACGCCGCGGCCTATCCCTTCGACGCCGTTCTGCCCATCTCCGCAAAGACCGGCGACGGGCTGGACGTGCTTCTGACGGAGCTCGAAAAATACGCGGTCGAGGGCCCGCACCTCTTCCCGGACGACATGATCACCGACCAGCCCGAGCGGCAGATCTGCGCGGAGCTCGTGCGCGAAAAGCTGCTGCGCTGTCTCGACAAGGAGATCCCCCACGGCACCGCCGTGGAGGTCACCAAATTCTCCGAGCGCGAAAACGGCATCATCGATCTTGAGGTCACCGTCTTCTGCGAGAAGGAGAGCCACAAGGGCATCATCATCGGCAAAAAGGGCGCCATGCTCAAAAAGATCGGGGAGCTTGCGCGGCTCGATATCGAAGACTTCATGGGCGCAAAGGTCAATCTCCAGACCTGGGTCAAGGTCAAGGAGAACTGGCGCGACTCCATGGCGTCTCTTCGGAATTTCGGCTTTACCGAGCAGTAATTACCAGTATCACGTCCCGCGCCCCGCCTCATACTATGAACAGAGAAGTTCGGACGGCGAAACGAAGGCATATAGTTGATATGAGGTGGTACACATGAGCGCAGAGGCGATCTGGAGCGCCTTCGCCGAGACGGGGGAGCCTGCCCTGTATCTGCTCTACCGGGCGGCGGAGGAAGAGAGAAGAAGGAAAGACAGATTCCGCAGCCATGCCGCCGCGGAATGATACGAAGCTCTGGTAGAAAACTCTCATAGGATTTCCGAGCAAAATTTGTGTCAGGCGAGGCGAAGCCCGCAGAGCATAATGGAGATATATGGTCAAGGGCTTCAACGAAGCATGGCGCAGATTTTGCGGAAAGACTGAGAGGGTTCTATCAGAGCTTCGTATGAGGGGAAGGGTACATAGATGTTTGAAACCCTGCAGGCGCTGGTGCTGCGCGAGGTGCGCTACAAGGAGGCCGACCGCATCCTAACCCTCCTGACGGATCGGGATGGGAAGCTCACCGCCAGGGCGCGCGGCGCCTTGAGAAAGAGCAGCCGCATCGCCGCCGCGACCCAGCAGCTCACCTTCGCGGAGATGACGCTCTTTGAAAACCGGGGCCGCCGGACCGTGAACGAGGCGGCGGTGCTGGAGAGCTTCGACGGCCTTCGCGGCGATATGGAAAAGCTCGCCCTTGCCTCCTATTTTGCCGAGTGCGCGGAGGCGCTCAGCGTGGAGGACCAGCCGGAGCCGGAGCTTCTGCAGCTCACGCTCAACTGCCTCTATGCCCTGAGCCGCGGCCTGCACAAGGCGGAGAAGATCAAGGCCGCCTTTGAGACGAGGCTTATGTGCATCTCGGGCTATGCGCCGGAGCTGTCGCGCTGCGCCGTCTGCGGCAGGGAGCCGGAGGACCCGGTTCTCAGCCTGGACCAGGGCTGCGTCTGCTGCCGCTCATGCGGCGGGAGAGGGGAGCGCTGCGATCTCGGCGAAGAGGGCCTCACCGCGATGCGCTATCTTGCAAACGCCCCGGCAAAGCAGATTCTGTCCTTTGATCTTTCGGACAGCGCCCTCGCGCGCCTGGGGGACGCCTCGGAGCGCTATTTCCTGAGACGCACGGAACGCGGCTTTTCCACGTTGGATTACTGGAAGAGCCTGCGGGAATATGCAGATCCCATGCCGTAGGGGTCGATCCCCAGATCGATTCGAAGCGAACAACTATGGAAACGGCGGGCCGATGAGGGCATCGGCCCCTACGGAAGCAAGACGTGACATGATTGTCGTAGGGGTCGATCCCCAGATCGACCCGAAGCGAACGACTACGAAAACGGCGGGCCGATGAGGGCATCGGCCCCTACGGAAGCAAGACAGAACGTAATCGCCGTAGGGGTCGATCCCCAGATCGACCCGGAACTACACCCCCATATACACAAACGGAGAGAGAAACCATGAGCTTTTTTGAAAAATCCCTGAACACGCTGGAGCTTCCGGCGGTGCTCACCATGCTCGCTGCGGAGGCGGTGAGCGAGCCTGCGAAGGAGCTGGCCCTGAAGCTCAAACCCTCCGTCGAGGAGGGGGAGGTCCGCCACCGCCTCGCGGAGACCACCGCCGCCAGGAGCATGATGGTCGTGCGCGGCAGCCCCTCCTTCTACGGGGTAAAGGACGTGCGCGCGTCCCTGGCAAGGGCCGATCTCGGCGGCGCCCTCAACACGAAGGAGCTTCTCGACATCGCGAAGGTCCTGCAGTGCGCCCGCCTCGTGCGCGGCTATCTCGCGGACGACGCCGTGGGCAAGACGCCCATCGACTTCCTCTTCTATGCCCTGCACGCGAACCGCTTCCTCGAGGAGAAGATCACGGGCTCCATCGTGGGGGAAGATGAGATCGCGGACGCGGCCTCTCCGGAGCTTGCCAACATCCGCCGCCAGATGCGCGCCGCGGCGGCAAGGGCGCGGGACGCCCTGCAGAAGATCATCTCCTCGCCGAGCTATGCCAAGGTCCTGCAGGAGCCCATCATCACCCAGCGCTCCGACCGCTATGTGGTCCCCGTGAAGGCAGAGCATAAGGGCGCCATCAACGGCCTCGTGCACGACATCTCCGCCTCCGGCGCGACGATTTTCGTCGAGCCCATGGCCGCCGTCAAGGCCAACAACGAGCTTCGTGAGCTCGCCGCGAAGGAGCGGGCGGAGATCGACCGCATCCTCGCCGAGCTCTCCGCCGACTGCGCCGAGCACCGGGACGGCATCACCGCGGACTACGAGATCCTGGTCCAGCTCGACCTGATCTTCGCCAAGGCGAAGCTCTCGTACAAATTAAACTGCGAGCAGGCGGCCATGGAGGGCAGGGGCATCGTCCTGCGCAAGGCGCGCCACCCGCTCCTGGATCAGAGCAGGGCCGTCCCCATAGACGTGGAGCTCGGCGAGAGCTTCGACACGCTCGTCATCACGGGCCCCAACACCGGCGGCAAGACGGTCTCCATCAAGACCATAGGCCTGCTCGCCGCGATGCACCAGTGCGGCCTGCACATCCCCGCCGCCGACGGGAGCAATCTGCCCGTCTTCACCCACATCCTCGCCGACATCGGCGACGAGCAGAGCATCGAGCAGAGCCTCTCCACCTTCTCGGCCCACATGAGCAATATCGTGAGCATCATCGCCGAGTGCGACGAGCGCTCCCTCATCCTCTTTGACGAGCTGGGCGCCGGCACGGACCCCACCGAGGGCGCGGCCCTTGCCATCGCGGTCATCGAGCATGTGCGCCGCCGCGGGGCGGTCATCGCCGCCACCACCCACTATGCCGAGCTCAAGGTCTACGCCACGAACGAGGCGGGCGTGCAGAACGCCTCCTGCGAGTTCGACGTGGAGACCCTGCGCCCGACCTACAGGCTCCTCGTCGGCATCCCCGGCAAGTCCAACGCCTTTGCCATCTCCCGCCGCCTGGGACTCGGCGATGAGATCATCGAGGACGCGAAAAAGCGCGTCAGCTCCGAGAGCCAGAGCTTTGAGCTCACCATCGAAAAGCTCGAGCAGACGAGACTCCTCCTCGAGAAGGACCGGGAGGAGGCGGCCAGGAAGCTGCGCGAGGCGCAGGAGAACGCGAAGAAGGCGTCCATGCTGCGGGCGGAGCTGGAGGTCCGGCTCGACAAGGCGGACATCAAATCCCGCCGGGAGGCGGAGCGCATCCTGTCGGACGCCCGCGCCACGGCGGAGGAGGTCTTCAAAGAGCTCGACGAGATGCGCAAAATGGCCGACCAGGACGAGGACGCAAGCCGCGTGAACGAGGCCCGCGCCCAGCTCCGGCGGCAGC
>CAMHEN010000081.1 GCA_946184165.1 uncultured Clostridia bacterium
GAGACCCTGCTTTGCCGGGTGGCTCACGTCCGCTGCGGCGGCCGCATTGGGAGCGGAGCCCATGCCGGCCTCGTTGGAATACAGGCCGCGCTTGATGCCCCACATGATGCAGGAGCCGGTAAAGCCGCCGAGAATGGCGTGAAAATCAAAGGCGGAGCGGAAGATACCCTTGAACACCTCCACAAAGCTGGAGATATGCGTGACCACGACGAGGAGGGAGACCAGCACATACAGAACGCCCATTACGGGGACGAGCAGCTCGGTCACGCGGGTAAGGCGTCTGCCGCCACCGAGCACGCAGACCGCGAACAGGACCGCGAGCACCCCGCCGATGATCATGACGGTGGTCCGGTCATAGAAGCCGAAGGCCGCAAAGGTGCTCTGGGTGTTGTAGGCCGCGAGCATGTTGTAGCCCACCGCGTAGGTGAGGATCAGCACCACGGCAAAGATGACACCGAGCCAGCGCTGGCCGAGGGCCTGCTCTATATAATAGGATGGGCCGCCGTAGCTGCCGCCCTCGGAATCGCGCTTTTTATAGATCTGGGCAAGGGTGGACTCCACAAACGCGGAGGCACCGCCGAGGATCGCCGTGACCCACATCCAGAAGATGGCGCCGGGGCCGCCGAGGCAGAGAGCCGTAGACACACCCATGATGTTGCCCGTACCGACGCGGGAGGCGGTGGAGACCATCAGTGCGCCGAAGGAGGAGGTGGCGCCGAGATTGACGGGCTTTTCCTTTACGACGCGGATGGATTCGGCGAAGAGACGAAACTGGACGAAGCGCAGACGGAAGGTAAAATAGAGCCCCGCCAGAATGAGGATCAGCGGCACCACATAGGGCCGGTAGAGAAATCCGCTGATCATATTGACCACATTGTCGATGGTTGTTAACATGTGTCTATTCTCCTGTATACGATTTCACTGCCGAAAACAGCAATACTACTATACCGGATTTTGATGACAGGTGCAAGCCTTTTTCCTCATTTCGACGCCGCCCGATCCGAAAACGCCGGAGCTGCCAAGCGCTTTCGCCCACTTTTTCACAACATGTGGTATATACTCGCCCTATAAACCACAAGAACTGGAGGTGCGATTCATGCAGAATCTGCGTACTCGCCTGAACGTGCGGCGGGGAGACATCGTGTGGCTGCCGGCGGGGGACATCGCGCCGAGCCCTGTGCAGCCGCGCAGACTGTTCGACGAAAAGGACCTGGAAGAGCTGAGCGAGAGTATCCGGAACTACGGGATCCTGAACCCCCTGACGGTGCGCTGTCGCGGCGGTAAATTCGAGCTCGTGGCGGGGGAGCGGCGGCTCCGGGCAGCGAAGCTCGCGGGCCTGCGGGAGGTGCCCTGTATCTTGCTGGATGTGAACATGGAGGACGCGAGTCTCATCGGTCTCATCGAAAACCTCCAGCGCAAGGACCTGGACTTCATCGAGGAAGCCGCGGGGCTCAGCCGCCTGATCCGCATGTTTGGCATGAGCCAGGAGGAGGCGGCCCGGCGTATCGGCAAGTCCCAGTCCGCCGTGGCCAACAAGCTCCGCCTTTTGAAGCTGCCGCCAGACGTGCTGGAGAAGCTCCGCGGATACGGTTTGAGCGAGAGACATGGCCGGGCTCTGCTGCGCCTGGAGGGACCGGCCGCCCAGCGCATGGCCCTGGAGTACATTGCGGCGAACTCGCTTACCGTAGCGGCGGCGGAGGAGTATATCGACACCCTTCTGAAGGCGCCGGCGGAGGAGACGGAGCGCCCCGCGCCCCACCGCACGCTGGTATTAAAGGATGTGCGGGTCTTTCTCAACAGCCTGAACCGCTCCCTCGATCTCATGAAGCAGGGCGGCATCGACGCTGCGGTCTCCCGGGAGGAGACGGAGAGCTCTCTCATCCTCACGATCTCCATCCCCAAAACCCGGTCGGAGAAGCCGGAGCCAGTTGTGCTGATATAAAGCAGATATAAAACAGATATAAAACAAAGGGGCGCCTGACGGCGCCTCTTTATGATTCATACTAATTTACTGTGAAAGCTCCGCTTCCACAGTAAAGATTGATCCAAGCGCCTGTTTCTCGCCGCTCACGCGGCAACCGAAACAGATGCGAAAAACACCCATGCGTTATGAGCTTTCATGCGTTGTGGAGCGGATTGCGACGCATGGGTGTTTAAACAAAAAGTTGACAAGGATTTGCGAGACAGAATTGTGTCAGACGAGGAAAAGCCCGCAGGGGATAATGGAGATATATGGTCAAGGGCTTCAGCATGGCGCAATTCTGGCCGCAAAGCTTGTCTTGTTCCTATTGAAAGTCAGCATCATATATCTCTTCTTCTGTGACGCAGTGCCGTTTGATTTCGCCCACAAGACTCTGCAGCGCGTCGATCACATGGGGGCGGATATCACCGCCGACGAGGACCAGCATGATATCGTCCCCGACCTGGAGTTCGCCGCTGTTGAGCCAGACGCGCACATAGCGGATGCCCGGCATCGCGAGGGCGGCAGTCTTCGCCTTTTCCACCTTTGCCGCGTCATAGGAAAAGCGCATCCCCTTTACCGGGGCGGTGTCCGCGGCCCCCTCGCGCACGGCGGCCCTCGCGCTCTCCCGCACGACGCCGTTGTGGAAGAGATACATGCCGCAGTCCCTCGCGCTGTTCCCGGCCTTCGCCTCCTTGAGCCAGGCGTCGAGGGAGGGAACGGAGGCCTTTGCGGGCTTTGTCTCCGCGCAGTCGGCGGATCCCTCGGAGGCCAGCATGTCGAGCCCATGGGCCACAGCGGAGAGCACGGCCTTCAGGTTTTCTTTCGCGGCCTTCTCACTGCCGGGGAGATTGATGATGAGCGTCCTGCCGCGGATGCCGGCGGCGCTCCGGGAGAGGCAGCCCCGCGGCGTGATGCGAAGACTCTCGGCCCGCATGGCCTCGGGGATGCCGCGGGTCTCGCGTTCAATGACGGAGAGGGTGGCCTCGGGCGTGATGTCACGTGGGGAAAAGCCCGTGCCGCCGGTAGTGAGCACCAGGGGGAGCTTCAGCTCGTCCGCGCATTTGATGAGCTCCGTCCGGATCTCCGCCATCTCATCGGGAACGATGGCGGTGTAGGCAATCGCGAGCCCTGCCTCCTCCAGCATCCTGCAGATTGCGGGGCCGCTGGTATCGACGCGTTCGCCCCGGGAGCCCTTGTCGCTGACCGTAATGACTGCCGCTTGATAGTTCATGCTTCGTCCTTCCTCTCATAATCGCCGTGAACGCCGCCCGTTTTGGAGACAAGACGGACGTCGGAAATGACCATATCCTTCTGTACGGCTTTGCACATGTCGTAGACCGTGAGTGCCGCGGTGCTCACGGCAGTGAGGGCCTCCATCTCCACCCCGGTACGGCCGGCGCAGGAGACCGTGGCTTCAATCTCCACAGACAGCCGCGCCTCGTCCAGACGGAGCGCCAGGTTGATGCCGTCTATCAGAATGGGGTGGCACATGGGGATGAGATCCGGCGTCCGCTTGGCGCCCATGACCCCTGCCACCTGTGCGACCGTGAGCACGTCGCCCTTCTTAACCCCACCACTTTTGATGAGAGCGAAGGTCTCCTTGTTCACAAGGACCCGCGCGGCGGCGACGGCGGTGCGTACCGTGACGGGCTTTTCGCCCACGTTCACCATTTTGGCCCGGCCCTGTTCATTAAAATGCGTAAAATCCGGCATCCCTCAGCCTCCGATCTGATTCATGTTGCGCCCGGCGCGGCTGCGGTTTTCGGCGTCCAGTACGCCGTGCCAGGAAGGTTTACATAATATTGCACTCCGCAGCTCCGCGGCCATGCCGTCGTAGTCGAGACCCTTGAGCGAATACTCGTCTCCCGAGTGGAGACAGGGCTTGATCTTCCCGTCCGCCGTCAGGCGGATGCGGTTGCAGTCCCGGCAGAAGTGGGCGCTCACCGGGCTGATGAGTCCGATGTTCCCCAGCGCGCCGGGGAGGCGGAAGAGCTTCGCCACACCCCCATCGGGGCAGACGGGCTCCAGCTCCGGCAGCCTCTCGGTCACGGCGGTATAGGGGATGAATGCTTCGGGTGCGAAGTCGCCGCTGTCATACATGGGCATGAGCTCGATAAAGCGCATGTCCAGGGGATAGCGACGCGTCAGCTCCGCGAGGGCGGGGATCTCGTCGTCGTTGAAGCCGCCGATCAAAACCGCATTGAGCTTGACCTTCTCAAAGCCCGCGTCCAGGGCGGCGCGGATACCGTCGATCGCCTGGGAGAGCTCCCCGCAGCGGCTGATATAGCGGTATTTATCCGGATCGAGGGTGTCGAGACTGATGTTCACACGCCCGACGCCTGCCTCCCGCAGGGGCTTCGCCAGCTCCGGCAGCAGGGTCCCGTTCGTGGTGAGGCAGACCTCCCGAATCCCGTCGACGCGGGCAGCGCGGCGGCAGATGGAGATGATATTCTTTTTCACCAGCGGCTCGCCCCCTGTGATGCGGAGCTTCCGGATCCCGAGGGAGGCGGCGGCCTCCACGGCCGTGATGATCTCGTCCTCGGTGAGCATCTCCTCGTGTGATTTCTTGCATACGCCGTCCTCCGGCATACAGTAGCGGCAGCGCAGGTTACACAGCTCCGTTACGGAGATGCGCATGTATGTGATATCGCGTCCAAAGCTGTCGAGCATGGGTCATCCCTCCGGTGTGTCATGCACTGATTATAAACCGTTTCGGTTCGTGATACAAGCCCCCTGTTCGTGAGAAAACCGGAAAGGCTCGAAATACGTTGTCATCCTGAGCGCAAGCGAAAAATAAATTGTAATCCGTTTTCGCGGGGGACGTGCACCTCGCAGAAAAAACTTCTCAGCCAGCAAATGTGCGAGCGTCCCCCGCAAGCGGGTGCGCGCAGCAGGCTGCAAGCCTTCTCGTTTCGAAAAATACCCCTAAGGCATTTCTGTGAAACGACATAAATTGAAGGATCTATCCCGAGGCAGGCAAAACCGCAAGGGAAAGATCCTTCAATTTCGTTTTACTCCCCGGCGGGGAAGGCGTTGAACCAAGCCCGCTCTTCAAAGGGGCGTTTTTTGGGCGGGACCGGCTCGGCCTGCGCAAGTCCGACCGGCAGATAACACACGAGCTCGTATTCGTCCGGCACGCCGAGAATCTGCGCCATCTTGTCGCAGATGCGGTCGTCGTCTGTGATATGGCCTTCGATCCAGCAGCTATCGTAGCCCAGGGCTGTGACCGCCAGCAGCATGTTCTCGATGGCGGCGGCGTAGTCCTGCGTGGCGAAGCACTTGTCGCGGTAGGCGCAGACGCGCCTGGTCAGCACGCAGATCATGGCGGGCGCGGTCTCCCCGGCGGGCGGGTCGATGACCGCGTGCAGACGTTTCAAAAGCGCGGGGTCGTCCACGGCGATGAGGCTTGTGGTCTGCCTGTTGCACCCGGACGGGGCCGCGAGTCCCGCTTCCATGATCGTGCGCAGGTCCTCCCGCGGCACCGGGTCAGGCCTGAACTTCCCGCGGTAGCAGTGCCGCTTTTGCAGGGTCTCAAAAAACGTCATGTGATTTCACCTCATGTGGATTATTGTGTGTCCAGAAAAGACAGGATCAGCTCGTTCGTGTTCACGTCGGTGATGCGCTCCGCGTCCCACGAGTGCCGGCCGCCGGAGATGAGCGCGTGCCAGACCTGGCGGTCGGAGCCGTCCGAGCTGTATTTCGTCAGAACGGAGCTCTTGCCGATGGATACAGATTCCGTCCTGTCCAGCCCGTTCGCGGCGGCGCAATACGCGATCACGTCTTCGATCGCGGGGGATTTTGCGTAGCGGGCGCTGCCGTCGCTGTGCTTGGGGACAACGCCGTCCTTCTCCCCGGTGATCTGCAAAAGCCCGACGCGCAGGCTCCCGGGCCGGTTTTCCCAGACCGATTCCGCCGCCGCGCCGGCCACGCTGACCACAGCGGCGAAAACGCCGTCGGTCTCAAGGGCGAGACGGTGGGCCATAAACGAGCCGTTGCTGAACCCGACGGCGAAGACGCGCTTCCCGTCCAGCCCGTATTCCCGGACGAGCCGATCGGCCAGGGCACAGAGAAAGGCCGTGTCCTGCTTTTCGGGACTGCCCTCGCCGTAGTTCCATCCGGTCGCCGAGGTCCGGTCCCCGGGGTCCGGCGCGCCTGTCACGAAGGCGACGGCATAGCCGCGCGCTGTCGCGGCCCTGTCAAAGCCCGTGTCCAGCCGGAAGCTCTCGGCAGTCCCGCCGTAGCCATGCAGCATGAGCACCAGCGGCGCGCCCTCAGCCGTCTCCGGCAGCGCGACCAGAAAGCTGTGCGCGACACCGTCAAAGACGCAGCGCGAAAGCCCGTCCTCCGCCGGCGTAACGTCCGTGAGGCCCTCGGCGTGAGCGTGCGCGGGAACAAGAAGCAGGACGAAAAGAAGCGCGAGCAGTCTTTTGAGCATGGCCTTCACCCCATATTAAGGCTGCACGGCGCTGAGGAGCTTTTTGGTGTATTCTTCCTTCGGGTGGTCGTAGACCTCGTCCACCGTGCCCTGTTCGATGATGCATCCCTTTTCCATGACCATGACACGGTCACAGATGGAGTAGACCACGTTGAGGTCATGGCTGATGAAAAGGTAACTGAGATCGAGATCGCGCCGCAAATCCCACAGAAGATCCAGGATCTGCGCCTGGATTGTCACATCAAGAGCGGAGACCGGCTCGTCCGCGATGATGAAGCGGGGCCTGCGGATCAGAGCCGCCGCAATGGACACGCGCTGCCGCTGCCCGCCGGAGAGCTGGCCCGGGCGCTGACTGGCCTGCGCGCGCTCCAGTCCCACCCGTTCCAGCATGTCGAGCACGCGGCGGCGCCTCTCCGCGGCGTCGTACTTGCCGTAGACCCGGAGGGGTTCCTCTAAAATCCAGCCCACGGTCTTCGCGGGGTTCAAGCTCCCGAAGGGGTCCTGAAACACCATCTGCGGCCGGGGGGTGAAATGCCGGATCTCGCCCGTAACCTGCGCGCTGTCCAGCATCCCGAGTATTGCCTTGGAGAGCGTGGACTTGCCGCAGCCGGATTCTCCCACGAGACCCAGGATCTCCCCGCGCTTCACTTCAAAGCTCACGTCCGTGAGCGCCTGAAAGGACGTCTTCTTTCCGAAGAGTCCCCGGTCCACATAGGTGACGGAGAGCTTTTCGACTTCCAGCACGTTTTTAAGCTGATCCATGGCGCTTCCTCGTGGGGATCGCGGCGATAAGCCGTTTTGTGTATTCGTCCTGCGGATTGCGGAAAATCTCCTCCGTAAGCCCCCGCTCAACGATCCTGCCCTTGTACATGACGGCCACATCCTCGCAGAGCCTGCGCACCACGTTCATGTCGTGACTGATGAGCAGGATGCCCACGCCGTTTTCCACACTGAGCGTGCGCAGAAGCTCCAGGATCTGTTTTTGCACCGTCACGTCGAGGGCGGTGGTGGGCTCGTCACACACGAGGAGCTTCGGGCGGATCACCATGGCGGAGGCGATGATGACGCGCTGCCGCTGTCCGCCGGAGAGCTGGTGGGGGTATTTGCGGCAGGTGGCCTCGGGATCGGGGAGACTTACCTGCTCCATGACTTCGAGAGTGCGCGTGCGGCGCTCCGCGGGGGTCATCTGCGTGTGGATCTTCAGGGACTCCTCGATCTGCTCGCCGATGCGCATAAGGGGATTGAGGCTGCGCATGGGCTCCTGAAAAACGACGCCGATGTCCTTGCCGTGGATGCGCCGCAGCTCTCTTCTCGAGCAGCAAACCAGATCGCGCTCCTCGAAGAGGACCTGGCCCTGCATGGTAACGTTGCTGCGCTCGATGAGCCCTGTGAGAGCCATGGCGGTCACGGTCTTGCCGGAGCCGGATTCCCCCACGAGACCGAGCCGTTCACCGTGGGCGATGGAGAGGTCGATGCCGCGCACGGCCTCCTTGCCGGTGGATTTGAAGGTGACGTGGAGATCGCGTATCTCAAGCACGGCCGTCACCTCCCAGCCCCTCGCTTAGTAATCCGAAGCCCAGCACCAGCAGCACGATGGCAAGCCCCACCGAGAGGGCATACCAGGGCGCGCGGAGAAGGTAGGTCTGCGCCTCGCTCAGCATGCGGCCGAGACTCGGGTCCGGCGGCTGTACGCCAAGGCCCAGATAACTCATGGAGGCCTCCGCCAGGACGGCGTTATTGAAGCCGATGGCCACGGTGCTGAGGAGGACCGGCAGGATGTTCGGCATGATGTGTACAAAGAGGATGCGCATGTCCTTCACACCCATGAGCTTTGCATTCGCCACATAATCCAGGGCCTTCTGCTGCGCCACCTCCATGCGCACAATGCGGGCGAAGGTGGGGATGAAGATGACGCCGAGGGCGAGGATGATGTTATATTTGCCGCTGTGGAATACGGCGATCAGGACGAGGGCCAGCAGGAGACTCGGAAATGCGGTGACACTGTCGTTGAGGCGCATGAGTACCTCGTCTGCCCAGCCGCCGTAATAGCCCGTGAGCCCGCCGATCAGAAGCCCTGCGAGAAGCCCGAGACTTACGGAGCAGAGAGCGATGAAAAAGGTCGCGCCCGTCCCCTGGAGGACGCGGGAGAAAATATCCCGTCCGAAGTTGTCTGTACCGAAGAGATGGCGCAGACCGGGGGAGGCCATCTTTTCCGCGGCGTTCATGGCGTTTGGATCATAGGGCGTCCAGAGGGCGCCGAGGAGGATCAGCGCAAGCATGAAGAGCGTGATGCCGGCACCGGCGCGGAAGGTCTTGTCTTTCGTGTTGATCATAGGCCCTCCCTCAGCTCAAGTGCACCCGCGGGTCGATGGCCTGGGTCAGCATGTCCGCGAGATAGTTCATCACGACCACGACGGAGGCGATCATCACCACGATACAGAGGGCGACGGGGTAGTCGCGGTTTGAGATGCTGGCGACGAGAAGCCTGCCGAGACCCGGCACCACGAATACCTGCTCGACGATGATGGAGCTTGCCACGATGTCCGCAAGGCTCATGGCGAGGTAAGTGATTACCGGCAGCAGGGCGTTTCGCACCACGTGGTTTTTGATCACCATCCAGCGGGAATTGCCGTGGCTGTAGGCAGTGAGTACATAGTCCCGCTTCATCTCCGTGAGGATGGAGGCGCGCAGGAGCCGCGCGGTTTTCGCAATCTTCGGCAGGGAGATGGCGAGAGCAGGGAAAAAGAGGTAGCCGAGGCTGCCAGCGACGCTCTCTCTGAGCGGGACAAAGCGCCCGGGGGTAAAGAGCTTCAGCACAAGACCGAAGAGATAGGTCAGCAGGATGCCGAGAAAGAAGGAGGGGATCGCCATCAGCACCTGGTTGAGGGAGTTGCCGACGAGACCGAAGGGCTTGTGCTGATACCGCACCAGCGCGATGCCGAGGGGGACGCTCACCGCGACGACCAGCACCCAGCTCATCAGAGACAGGACCGCCGTCACGGCGATCTTGCCGCGCAGGACCTCCCTTACGGGCATGGCGTAGCTGTAGCTTGCACCCATGTCGCCGCGCACAAAGGCGGCGACCCAGTCAAAAAAGCGCACGAACACATTGCGGTCGAGTCCCATGGACTCCCGCAGCGCCGCCGCCCGCTCGGGCGTATAGTCGCTGCCCAGCAGCATGGTGGTGGGGTCGCCGGGGATGATCTCAAAGGCGAGGAAGGCGAAGAGCGACACCAGCAGCAGCGTCGCGAGCAGGACCCCGGTTTTCTTCAGGAAAAACCGCATGGAGCTCACTGCACGCGGTACATCGTGGAGAGATCCATGATGTACAGGGCGGGGTAGAACTGATAGCCCGCGATATCCTTCTGCATCACGGCGAAGGAGGCGGAGTCCTGAATATAGACGTTTGCGGCCTCCTCGGCGAGGATGGTTTCGCACTCTTTGAAGAGCGCGGTCTGCTCCGCTTCGTCCACGGCGGCGAGGGCCTTGCGGTAGGCCTCGTCGTATTTGTCGCTCTTGAAGTTCACAAAGTTCTTACCGCTGTCGCTCACAAAGCGGGCAAGGCAGCCGGAGGCCGCGAGACTGTGTGTGTCCATGCCGACAACAGTGGACTCAAACTTCCGGCCCTTGTAGGTCTCGTCATACCAGGTCGCCCACTCGACGAGATTGATCTCGGCGTTTACGCCCACGGCGCGGAGCTGCTCCACGATGACCTGGGCGGCGTCCACATGGGCGGGGTAGCTCGAGGGCACCGTGATAGTGAAGCTGAGGTTTTCATAGCCCGCTTCCTTCAAAAGGGCTTTGGCCTTCTCGGGGTCGGGCTTGTAGAGATCGAGAAGCTCCGGCACCACGTATTTTCCCATGGAAGGGATCATGCTGCTCGCGAGGGGGATGCCGTGGCCGTCGTTTGCAAGCTCGATGACGGCCTCGCGGTCGATGGCGTAGCACAGGGCCTGCCGGACGCGGACGTCGCGGAAGGGCTCAAAGTCGTTGTTGAGATAGAGGGCTTGGATGATGTTACTGCCGCCCTCGAGGATCGTGAGATCCGAGAGATCCGCGATCTGGCTTGCGGTGAGGTGGTTGGTCATGTCGATGGCGCCGGAGCGCAGACTCATCACCATGGTCTGTCCGTCGGGGATGACCTTGAGCGTGACCTTGTCGAGAAGGGCGCCCGTACCCCAGTAGTCGGCAAACTTCTCAAGGACGATATTGTCCTGCGGCGTGCGCGAGACGAAGCGGAAGGGGCCTGTGCCCACTACCTCGGCGGCAGGGTCGATGCCCTCAGGAACGATGGCGGCGTGCATGTAGGCGTTGAATTCTGCGTCGGGCTTTTTGAGGGTGACGGCGACGGTTTTGTCGTCCTTTGCCTCTACGGAGGCGATGCCGCTGAGTTCCGCGACAAGGGGCTCGCCGGTTTCCAGTCCCGCAGCTCTGGTGAGAGAATAGACAACATCCCCGACCGTCACCGTTTTCCCGTTGTGGAAGCGGACGCCCTCGCGCAGGGTGTAGGTGTACGTGTCCGCTGTCTCGTTCACGGTATAGTCTTCGGCAATGGCGGGGATGAGATTTCCGTC
>CAMHEN010000082.1 GCA_946184165.1 uncultured Clostridia bacterium
AATGTTTTTCGTTTCCATGTGTCGTTTCCTCTCTGTTGAAGTATATGCAAAGAATAAATCTGCGATCATAAGCGATCAATTTGCAATCAATTTATTATATACTATACCGCTTTCCTTGGCAAGAGCAAATTTCAAAGAAAAATCCCGGGAATTTCAAAGAAAAATCCCGGAGCCGGTCTGTCCGGGAAGCGCGCGGGGCGTCGATCCTGCGGAAACAGGGAAAAGAACCGACCTGTTTTTCGGGAATATATTGACAGGCGGGAACTGTATACTGTATGATTTAAATATAAAATGACTGTTTGCTTAAAGTGACTGTTCGGTCTGCCCCGTCATGCCGGGCGGCGCGGAAATCCGTCTCTTCTTTTCACGGACCGGACTGAATAGTTTAAGGCGGACTGAATTGCTCAAGGATACACGGCCTGAGAAGAAAGGAGAATCTATATGATCAGACGGACCCTGACCCTGGCGCTGTTCGTCGCCCTCTGCCTCGCGCTGTTCGGCGCGTCGGCAGCATGGGCGGAGGGCGGCGAACCGGTCAGCTACATCGACGCCGACGGCAGCACGAAAACCGCCACCGCCACCCCCATGATGGGCGACGAGACCGTGCTGCCCGGGGGCTGGTACGTGGCCCGGGGCACACTCAGCTACGATCAGACTATCCGCTTCACAGGCGACGCGCACCTGATCCTGGCGGACGGGGCGAGCATGACCGTCAACGGAGGCACGTATTCCGCCCTCTATGCTGCAGACAGACACAGCCTGACCCTCTACGGCCAGGTAGGCCAGAACGGCAGGCTGATCGCCGTGAGCGACAATAACCATGCGATCGCGGCTGAAGGCGCTGTCACCATCAACGGCGGCGACATCGAAGCCACGTCCGGCGGAACGGGCAATTTCGCGATCATGTCGTCGACGAGCGGCCTCACCGTCAACGGCGGCAGCGTGACCGCCCACGGCGGGCAGGGCAAAGGGATCTATGCCGCTCAGGACCTCGCCGTCCACGGCGGCACGGTGCGCGCCGACGGCAGGAGAGGCATCGAGTCCTTTGACGGCGTCATCACCATTGACGGCGGCGTGGTGATTGCCGACGGCGCCGCTTATGGCATCTACGCCAATTACAAAGACATCATCCTGGGCTTGACGGCCCCCGGGGACAGCGTCACGGCGTCGAAATACTACGTGGATACGGGCTCAGGTAAGACCGTGACAGTGCGGGACGACCAGACCCTGCTGGACCCGTCCACCGGCGCGGCCTACACCGGCGATATCACCGCGAAGCTCGCGGACATCTCGGGCGCGACCCTCGTCCCGCTTCACACAGTCAGCCTCGCGGGGAACATCAAGCACGGGACCGTCACCGCGGACAGGACTGCCGTGGCCGGGAACGCAGTCGGCGACGACCGAACCGTCACCCTCATCGTCATGCCGGATGAAGGCTATATGCTGGACACCCTGAGCGTCGTCTACAGGGACAGCGAGGGCGAGGACCATCCCATCAACCCCGTGCAGGACGGGACGGATGAGACGAGATACACCTTCACCATGCCCGGGGGCAATGTGACCGTGACGGCGACAATCAGCCGGGAACCCGTTCAGATCAGCTACATCGACGCCGACGGCAGTACGAAAATTGCCACCGCCATCCCCCTGATGGGCGACGAGACCGAGCTGCCCGGGAGATGGTACGTGGCCTGGGGTACGCTCATATATGATCAGACTATCCTCTTCACCGGCAACACACACCTGATCCTGGCCGACGGGGGGAGCATGACCGTTACCGAAGGCGATTATCCTGCCCTCTACGTTCCGGATCAACACAGCCTGACCCTCTACGGCCAGAAGAGCCAGACCGGCAGGCTGACCGCCGTGAGCAGCTACAATAATGCGATCGAGGCTGAAGGCGCTGTCACCATCAACGGCGGCGACATCGAAGCCATGTCCAGCAGCAGGAACAAAGTCGCAATCGAAGCGGCGATGAGCGGCCTCACCGTCAACGGCGGCAGGGTGACCGCCCACGGCGGGCAGGGCACAGGGATCTATGCCGCTCAGGACCTCGCCGTCCACGGCGGCACGGTGAGCGCCGACGGCGCAAACGGCATCCGTTCCCTTTCCGGCAACATCACTCTGGGCTGGACAGACCCCGGGGGCAGCATCACTGCGTCGAGCTACATCGTGGGTTCAGACCAAACCGTGACGGTGCGGGACGGCCAGGCCCTGCTGGACCCGTCCACCGGCGCGGTCTTCGCCGGCAACATCACCGCGAAGCTCACGGACATCGCGGGCGCGACCCTCGTCCCGGCCCACGCGGTCAGCATCGCAGAGGGCATCGAGCACGGAACCGTCACCGCGACCCCGACCGCCGTGGCCGCGAGCGCCGAAGATGACGCGCGAACTGTCACCCTCACTGTCACGCCGGACAGCGGATATAGGCTGGATACCCTGACGGTGAAGTATTATTCCGACGATGTGGAAACGACCCCGGGCGAAAACAACACCTTCACCTTCACCATGCCTGATGGGCGGGTGAACGTGACAGCGGCGTTCAAGCTCGTCTACGGCACGCCGGACTTCACGCTGCCCGCCGCCCTGCAGCGGATCGAAGCCAACGCCTTCGAGGGCGCGAAGATGGCGGTGGTCTATGTCCCCGATCCCTACACCGAAATCGGCGCGGAGGCCTTCAAGAGCTGCACGGCCCTCACGCAGATCAGACTCCCGCAGGACTGCGCCATCCATGACAGCGCCTTCACCGGCTGCGGCACGGTGTACGTCTTCGCCCCCGCGGGCGGCACGACGGAGGCCTGGTGCCATAACCGCACGGGCGTGGTGTTCGTGGAAGAGTAAAAAAAGGTAACCCCTCAGTCATGGCCTCGCGTGAGATCGGCCATGACAGCTCCCCTTTCAGGGAAGCCAAAGCGGATATTCGGTCAAAAAAACGCGGCGGGTTTTCCCGCCGCGTTACATATTAAAGTATTCAATCAGGCTCAGCGCTTGACGCTGATGAAGAAGCTCACCGCGAGCACCGGCAGCGTCCAGAACACCATGTAGAGAAAGAGGCTTGCAAAGCTGTTGGAACCGGTGGAGAGGAAGCGCACGAACACCAGCAGCACGCCGAGCACCGCGGCGATCAGGTTGATGACCAGGTTTACGCGGGTGGCAAAGTACATGCTGCGCCCGATGTCCGCCACGCTCGTGAGGGGGGCGAGCCCCTCGTTGCAGAGGATGGCGGAAATGCGCTCGTCCTTCACGTCGTTGGAGGGCTCGGACAGGCGGAAGCGCTCGGCATAGGGCGGGAAGTCGTAGCCGTCGGTGGCGATATCGAAGGTGCTGTGGAGCATCTCGGGCGTGACGTTGAAGTCGCGCACCGCGAAGACCGGCGGCCGCGCCGTGCGCACAAGGTCCGCGAGCGCCTTGCGGATCTGGGGCTGCCCCTCGTACTGGAGGGAAAAGATGCCGTAGAGTATCCCGTCGATCGCGAGCAGGACCGTGGTCTTGTCCGTGAGCCGGAAGGGGATGCGCACGTTCATGAGACGCATCAGATCCGTGCTGCCGCAGAGGACCACATGCCCCTCGATGATGCCCTTCATGCCGCCGCCGGGCATGACCTCAAAGCCGTCGATCGGGCGGGTGGGGGAGTCCGTCTCCCGCATAAGCTCGCCGAAGCAGCCGGAGGCGCAGCAGCCGGAGGCCTGCATCATGGACCCCGCGTAGGAGATGACCTTCTGGGCGTCCTCGTCGGCAAAGATGCGCACGCTCTCGATGGAGACGGCGCTCTCGGGGAAGAGGTCCCGGTCCGTCACGATAAGGTTCTTGCTCATGCCGATATCGCAGAGACCGGACCAGCCGGCGATGGCGGCGCCGAACTTGAAGATGCGCGACGAGCCGAGGAAGAAGGGCAGCGCGAAGGAGAGCATAGCGCAGAAGGGGACCGTCAGCACGAGCTGGGCCGAGAGGATGTACAGAAATTCGGGGTAGCTCTTCTTCGCCGCCATGACGATGACGGAGAAAAGCAGCGCGAGGATAAAGAGCGCCGGGGCGAGCCGGGCATAGAGCGTCTCGTCGGGGCCCGCCTCCTCTGCCCGGCGCACGAAGCCGCGGGCCGAACGGAGGGACTTGAGCAGGGTGATCTCGCCCTTCTCGAGGGTATTCTCCCCGGTGACGGCGAAGAAGTGCTTGCCGATGGCGGGCACGCGCGTGGCTTTCCTGAGTCCGCGGGCCGAGAGATAGGCCGCGAGCAGGAGCCCCAGCACGGAGGCGGCGCTGATGGCGCAGAGCGGCATGTGCAGCGCGGCCGTGTCGGAAAGCGCCACGATCAGCGCGTCGATCCCGGTGAGAAGGCAGGAAACCAGGGCAAGACTGTCCGCGCCGAACTGCAGGCGCAGGATGTTCAGAAACCCGTTCGTCACCACGTCCAGGGACAGAAGCAGGATCACCGCCTGCAGCCCGAAGCAGCAGGCCGCCGCGACGGAGAGGTTTTTCATCATTCCCGGCACGGGCATCTCAAGGGATATGTACAGCATCACGGCGAGCACAGCCGCCCCGATGCGGAGCCTGTACTTCATCGAGCGCAGGAAGGAGCCGTAATACTTCGACGCCTCTGCGGGGCTGAGCTCCGCGCCCAGATCCTCCTCGGTGTCGCTCATGGTCTCGGCGGTGCGCCCGCGCACGGTGCCGCGCAGCTTCAGCCAGACAGAGGCCAGGATGGACAGGAGATATTCACGGAAGCTCGGCGGGACGTACATGTCGGACTCCCGGTACCTGCGCCCCTCCTCGTCCTCATACTCGTCCTCGTTGAAGTCCAGGTCGTCATATTCGGCGGGGTCCATGTTGTCGGGCGCGTCGCGGTAGTCGGCGCTCACGGCATAGACGGCAGGCGAGGCCGCGGTATCGCGGAAGGCGTCCTCCTCCGTATCCCGCGGGGCGGGGGTCTCCTCCGCCTTTTCCGGGCTCTTGCGGTGCAGCCCCGCAAAGAGGGAGCGGTGCTGCCTGCGGGGCGGCTCGGTCAGCTCCTCCCGCTCGGCCAGGGGATCGTCATAGTCCGGCGTCCACTGGCTGGGATTGTATTCCGTCTGCGGCGCGGGGACATAGTCCTCGTCCGCGCTCAGATCGACCTCGCTGCCGCCATAGGAGATGGCGCTGTTGGGACTCTGCCCGCCCAGATGAAAGCGCTCGTCGATCTCCGGCTCCCCGGCGTCCGGGGTGAAAGCGGCCTCGTTTTTGGGGTGGTACTGCCGCACGTCCGCGTCGTAGTCGAGAGCCTGCTCGAGATCGAAGTCGTAGTCCTCGTCCTCTTCCGGGACTGCAGCGGGGACGGCAGCAGCCTTCCCGTCACTCCCGGCCATGCCGAGCAGATCGTCCAGCTCCACCCTGTAATCGGCAGAGCTCCTGCGGGAATGCGCGCCGCCCGCGCCGGACTCCGCCTGCATCGCGGCGATATATTCCCGCGCTTCCTGCTCTGCCCTGCCGATGGCGCCGCCGCGGACGGTGTAGAGCCTGCCTTCGTCCTCCGGAACCTCGAAGTCCTCCTGCGGCCCGTAGGCGTTATCGTCCTCCGGCTCCGCAGCGCCGTCGCTGTCGGGATAGTCCCCGGCGTCAAAGCTCTGCGCCGGGAGATCGGCGGCGTCCTCCGCATCGCGCACCGGGGCCGAGCCGATGTTTTTCAAAAAGCCCATCAGCCCGCCCTTGCGCTTCGCTGCGCGATCGGGGCGCAAAGACTCTGTTTCCGCGGGCTTCTGCGGCTCGTCCGCCTGCTCTTCGTACTCGTCGTAGGAGAGATAATCGTCCAGATCCACATCCGCGTGGAGATAGGCGTCCCGCTCCTCCGCGTCCGGGTCCTGTGTGAGGGGCGGCGCCGACGGCGCCGTGTCCGAAGCATCCCCATTTTCGGCGGCAAAGAGATCGTCATATTTCGAGGGGAGCTCGGGCAGCTCGTCATCCTCAAAATCCGGAGACGCGGTTTCGCTGTTCAGTTGCTTCTTGAAATCGTCCATATCAATACCTGCCTTTTCCGAAGCACGGTCGATAATTGCTGCCCAGGCGGGTTCAGCGGCTTCTCTGGCGTAAAACTTCGTACATGGTGACGGCGGCCGCCGCAGAGGCGTTGAGGGAATTGAGACGCCCTTTCATCGGGAGACTCAGCACAAAGTCGCAGCTCTCGCGCACGAGGCGGCTCATCCCGTCCCCCTCGGAGCCGATGACGAGGGCGATGGGCCCGGTGAGCTCCGTGTTCCAGAGCCCGGAGGCCCCGTCCGCCGCGGTGCCGTATACCCAGAGGCCCGCGGCCTTGAGCTCCTTCAAGGCGGCGGTGATGTTGGCCACACGCGCGATCGGGACATATTCCGCCGCGCCCGCGGAGGCCTTGCCCACAACGGCGGTCAGCCCTGCGCTGCGCCGCTTGGGGATCACCACCCCGTGGGCGCCCACACACTCGGCGGTGCGGATGATGGCGCCCAGGTTGTGGGGGTCGCTGATCTCGTCGCAGACGATGACGAAGGGCGCCTCCCCCCGCGCCTCGGCGGCGGCGAGAATGTCTGAGATCTCGCAGTACTCCTGCACGGCCACGAGCGCGACCACGCCCTGGTGGGCCTTGGTGCGGCTCATGAAATCCAGCTTGCGGCGGTCGCACTCGACCACCACGACGCCCTGTTCCCGCGCCCGGGAGGCGATATGGCCCAGGGTCTTGTCCACGTCGCCCTTGGCGATAAAGATCTTGTCGATGGCGCGGCCGGCGCGCAGCGCCTCGATCACCGCATTCCTGCCCTCGATGAGCTCGTTTTCCGGGGCCTCGCGGCCGGTATCCTTTTCTTTCTCCATTTTATAACCTCACGCAGCCGATAAAAAACGGCGGATAAGCTGACGCATAATTTTATAGTTTACATATTATCATACCGGTTCCCGTTTTGAAAGACCCAGTTTACAAATTTACAAAATTTTATAGACATCTCCCCGGCAAAAGGGTATAGTGTGAAAAAAACAGGTTCAAACCGGACACGCATAAAACGCCGTAAAAGCGTTTTACAGCACCACAGGTGCGCAGCGTGTCTGTATGAGACGTGTTTTGCGCCTTTTGGCACAAAACCGGCAGCGTGCCGAAGCACGATGCCTCACCGAGAAATGATGCTTTTTATCGGTGAACAGTATCAGGCAAGGAGCAAATCATATGACGAACCCTCGGAGAAAAATTGAAAAGTTCTGCTATGAGCATCCGCGTTTCGGCGTCCCGAATCTGATGCGCTATATCGTGATCGCGAACGTGGCCTTCTGGCTTTTGGGCGCGGTGAACCCCGTGCTCATGAACTACCTGCTCTTCAACCCCGCCCTCATCCTGCGCGGGCAGATCTGGCGTCTTGTGAGCTTCGTGTTCTTCCCGCCCTCCACGGGGATCCTCGCTTTTATCGCGTTCTATTTCTACTATTGGATCGGGAGCACGCTGGAAAACCAGTGGGGGACCGGCCAGTTCACCATCTACTTTTTCAGCGGCGTGATCCTCACGATCCTTTACGGCTTTCTGATCTATTTCATCACCGGCAGACCCGTGAGCCTGAGCTCCACCTATATCTACCTCTCCATGTTCTTCTCCTTTGCCGCTCTCTTCCCGGACATGCAGGTGCTGTTTCTGTTCATTATCCCGGTGAAGATGAAAGTTCTCGCCCTGGTAGACGCGGCCTTCTTCCTGCTGTCCGTGATTACGACGCCCTTCCCGGGCAATCTCCTGCCCGTCGTGGCGATTTTGAACTTCCTGATCTTCTGCGGCGCGGAGCTCAAAGCCATGCTGCCGCGCAGGCAGAGCCGCAGCACCGTGGACTTTAAGCGCGAATCCGCGCGCATCCGACGGGAGCAGCGGGACAAGCTCTACACCCACAAGTGCGCCGTGTGCGGCAGGACGGATACGGACTATCCGGATCTGGAATTTCGCTATTGCTCACGCTGCGCGGGATATCACTGCTTCTGCAGCGAGCATATCAACAACCATATCCACTTTACGGAGTGATAGAAAAGCCGCCCGCGGGCGGCTTTTTTGAGGGGATCGGAAGCGGAAAGGAGGGGACGGCATGAAAATCAAAGGCTGGCTCATCACCATGATCAGCCTCCTGCTCATGTTCGGCACCGTGCTTGGCATGCGTCTCTATCAGCGGCATGAGCGCGCGAACCGGGCGGACAGGCTTTTCGAATCGGGCAGCTTCGAGGCTGCGCGCGAAATCTATCTGGAACTGGAGGACGGGGAGAGCGCCGCCCGCTGCGCCGAAATGCTCCGGCAGCAGCGCTATGGGGAGGCTGTCCGGCTTTTGGACGCGGGGGAGTATGAACACGCGCGGGAGATCTTCCTGGATCTCGGCGACTATGAGGACAGCGCCGCCCTTGCACGGGATTGTGTCTTCCGGCAGGCCGGAGCCCTGACGGCGGGCGGAGAGCCCGAGAAGGCGCGGGAGCTCTACCTGTCCCTGGGTGATTATCCCGGGGCGCGGGAGGCGGTCTCCGCTCTCACGGGGGCGCTCTATGACAGGGCGCTGACCCTTGCGGGCCGGGGGGAATATGCCGGGGCCTGCGAACTCTGGCGGAATCTCGGCGACTATCGGGACTGCGCACCGCTCCTGGAGCGGGGGGAGCGCGCCCTGGCACAGCGGCGGGAAAACTTTCGCGTTTCGCTCAACAACCCCCAGCGCCGCTTTGATAATTCCTTTTATCCGGAAACCTACATGACGGACGAGGCATATATCCTCTTCCCGACGGAGCCGAACGAGAATACGCGCTTCTTCCTCTATATCCCCGGCGGACGGAGCGAGGAGATCAACGCGGATTTTCTGTACTGCTATCTGGGCAATCCCGCGCCGAATACCCTTTCCGTCGTCTTGCGCAGAAACGACGTGCCGGATATGGACGGCTGCTGCGAAAAGGGTCTGCGGATTCTGGACGAGGCGGCGGCGGACTGCGGCCTCTTTGTGCGGGACCTTGTGGTCGCGGGTTCCAGTCTCGGCGCCTATCCGGCGCTTCAGTGCCCCCGCGTTGCCGCGAGACAGGGCGTGAAGGTCACCTGTGTTCTCTCCCTGGATGCGGGCAACCGGTGGAGCCAGGCGGATCTGGTCCCGAGCTTTGAGCAGTGCCGGGCTCTCGCCCGGACGGGGACCCACTTCTATCTCTTCCAGCCCACCTGGGTGGACATGGACTATGAGCCGGTGCGCCTGCTGGTAAACGCCGGCAACCTGGTCACGCTCGCGGGCTGCCTGCGGGAGGATCACGAGCAGATCACCTACGACGTGATGAACCTGGGCGTCATCGACTGGGCCCTCGGCGACCGCAAAGATCCCTGTCCCGGCGATATTTACAGCTTCCAACGCTTGAAGCCGCAATGACGGAATGACTTATGTAAACGATAATATGTCGTATGAATTCAGTAAACAAAATTAAGTTAATAATATTAAGTTAATATCATTCTGTAAAATATATTCAGTAAACTAAATTATGCATCCGACAGAAGGGAATACAGACAATGACTGAAAAAATCTATTATCAGGACAGCCACCTCTTCACCTTTGACGCCGTCGTGCTGGATTGCCGCGAGGAGAAGACCGGATACAGCGTGGTGCTGGACCGCACGGCCTTTTTCCCGGAAGGCGGGGGACAGCTCGCCGACACCGGCGCCCTCGGTACCGCCCGCGTCCTGGATGTACACGAGCGGGAAGGGGAGATCCGCCACTGCACCGATGCGCCCCTGCGGATCGGAGAGCGCGTAAAGGGCAGCGTTGACGCGGAGCAGCGCCTCAGAAGGATGCAGAACCACTCGGGCGAGCATATCCTCTCCGGGCTTGTGCACGGTACATACGGCTATGAGAACGTGGGCTTTCATATGGGCGCCGAGTGCATGATCATCGACTTCTCGGGGGAGCTCTCGTGGGAGCAGCTCACGGAGCTCGAAACCCGGGCCAACGAGCTCATCCGCGCGGACCTGCCCCTGCATATCTGGTTTCCGGAGGAGAAAGAGCTCAAAACCCTCGAATACCGCAGCAAGCTGGAGCTCACGGAGAACGTGCGCATTGTGGAGATTCCGGGCGTGGACCGCTGCGCCTGCTGCGCGCCCCATGTTTCGCGCACCGGTGAGGTGGGGGTCCTGAAGATCCTCGACTCCCAGCGCCACCGCGGCGGTGAGCGCGTGAGCGTCATCTGCGGCCTCGACGCGCTGGAGGACTACCGCGCCCGGCAGGAGAGCGTCACGGAGATCTCCCGCGCTCTCAGCGCAAAGCGCGGAGAGGTCGCCCGGGCGGTACAGCGCCTTCTCGCCGAGCAGCAGACAATGAAAGAAAAGAGCGACGCGCTCTCCCTCGCTCTGATCCGCTATATGGCGGAGGCGGAAGGGGAGACCGGCGGCAATATCCTCGTCTTCAGTGAAGTCCTCGGCGAAATCGCCCAGCGGGAGCTTGTAAACCTCCTCATGGAAAAGGCGGGGGGCTTTGCGGCGGTCTTCTGCGGCAGCGACCGGGAGGGCTGGCGCTATATCATCGGCAGCCGCCGGCTGGATCTTCGCCGGGGCGCCCGGACGATAAACGGCCTCATCGAAGGCCGCGGCGGCGGAACGAGCCGGATGATCCAGGGCAGCGCCCGCGCCGGAAGAGCTGCCATCGAGGACGCACTAAAAACGCTGAGTGTATAGACAAAAACGGGCAAAATGTACAGAAACGGGCGGGAAATCCCACAGGAAACTTACGGTTTCGACGAAATGAGAATTGACAAGCCCTTAACGCTTTGTTAAAATATACCCATGAGTGAGGGCGCATTGCGTCCGCTTCTGACTCGGACAAATCGGAATTCAATTTTGGAGGGTTATCTTGTGAAAGATCTCAAGCATCTGATCTACTTTGAGAATCT
>CAMHEN010000083.1 GCA_946184165.1 uncultured Clostridia bacterium
CGGAGTTCATCGCTGCCGCCGACGCTCTGGGCGACGTGGCGGTCGAGGTAACCGCTGAGAGCTGATTTCAGCCCGCCTCCGCAGAAGACAAGCAAGGCCCCTTCCGGGCTTTGCTTGTCTGTATATTTGACGGTTTGATGCGCGCTGCATCAGGTAAATCCAGAAAGAAAGGAACCTGCCCCTATGTGGTGGAGCAATCTCTTTACGGACATGAGTCCAGCGAGTTTTTTTAATTTCTCCTTCCTTCCAAAGTATGCCGCTTTCTTCATCCAGGGCATCGAGTATACGCTGCTGCTGGCTGTCGTATCGGTGGCGCTGGCGTTTCTCCCCGCCTTGCTGCTGGCCCTCATGCGATTGAGCAAGAGCAGACTGATCCGGGGGCTGTCCGGGGCGTATATCGCCATATTCCGCTCCACACCCCTGCTGGTTCAGCTTTCCATTATCTACTTCGGCCTTTTCGGCGTCATCTCGATCCCCCGCTACTCTCTCTTCGGCTTTGTCGATCTGAGCCGTTTCATCCCGGGCGTGGTGGCTCTTGCGCTCAACTCCTCGGCTTATGTGGCGGAGATCTTCCGCGCGGGCATCCTCGCCGTGGACGCCGGACAGATGGAGGCTGCGCGTTCGCTGGGCCTCTCCAAATGGGACGGGATGCAGCTTGTCGTGCTGCCGCAGGCGATCAAAAACGTCCTGCCCGCCATCGCAAACGAGATCGTCACCATGGTCAAGGAGAGCTCCATATGCTCGATGCTGGGCATGGCGGAGCTGATGTTCGGCGCCAAGGCCGTCGCCTCCTCCACCTATATCACCCTCGCACCCTATACCCTGGCCGCGCTGATCTATTTCTGCATCAATTACCCTGCTTCCAAAGCGATTGAAGCCATTGAGAGGAGGATGCGCCGTGGCGACAAGCAATGAAGTCATCCGTGTTGAGCATGTCGGAAAAGTATTCGACGGCGGGATCACCGCCCTTGATGACTGCAGCCTGAGCATCAGCCGCGGCGAGGTCGTGGCCATTATCGGTCCCTCCGGCTCCGGCAAATCCACCATGCTGCGCTGCCTGAACCTGCTGGAGGTTCCAACCAGCGGCAGGGTCCTTGTGGACGGTGTGGACATCACCGACGCAAAGGTCAACCTGGATCAGCACCGCAGGAAGATGGGCATGGTTTTCCAGCATTTCAATCTCTTCCCCCACATGACGGTGAAAAAGAATATCACTCTCGCGCCGGTCCGACTCAAGCTCAAGACCCAGGTGGAAGCCGACGCCGCGGCGATGAAGCTCCTGGAGCGCATCGGCCTTGCCGAAAAAGCGGACGCCTATCCCGCCATGCTCTCGGGCGGACAGAAGCAGCGCATTGCCATTGTCCGCGCGCTCGCCATGGAGCCGGAGGTCATGCTCTTTGATGAACCGACCTCGGCCCTGGACCCGGAGATGGTGGGCGAGGTGCTGGACGTGATGAAGGAGCTCGCGAAAAGCGGCATGACCATGGTGGTCGTGACCCACGAGATGGGCTTTGCCCGCGAGGTCGGCGACCGCGTGATCTTTATGGACAGCGGCAGGATCGTCGAGGTCAACACGCCGAACGAGCTCTTCGACCATCCAAAGAACCCGCGCACCCAGCTCTTCCTCTCCAAGGTTTTGTGACGGAAATATGCCAGCAGCCCCGGCTGAACCGGGGCTGCTTTTCTTTCGCGCTTGACAAGATTCCCCCTATCCTGTAAAATCCATCCATCTATAGTAATCTGAATAAGGAGAACCTGTATGGAGAATTCACGTGCCCAGTGGGGCAGCAAGCTCGGCTTTATTCTGGCTGCCGCCGGGTCTGCGATCGGTCTCGGCAACATCTGGAAGTTTCCGGGCCGTGCCTATGAAGGCGGCGGCGGTACCTTTATTCTGATCTATCTTTTGATGGTGATCTTCTTCGGCGTCCCTCTCATGCTGACGGAGCTGTCCGTCGGCCGGGCGAGTCAGGCCAACGTTGTGGGCGCCTTCCACAAACTCGGCCACAGAAACTACTCCTGGGTCGGCTGGCTCGGCGTTCTCGGTGCTTTCATCATCACCTGCTATTACTCCCATGTTGGCGGCTGGGTGCTGCGCTACGTGGCGGGCTACGCCCTTGAGGGGCCGAAAATCTACGCGGACTCCCTCGGCTATTTCTATGCGACCCTCGGCTATGGCTCTGACGGAGCCGCCTTTTTCCCCTGGGTCGCGATTCTCTTCGCCGCCGTGTTCATGCTCCTCAACGCCGTCGTCATCATCCGCGGCGTTGAGGACGGGATCGAGCGCTTCAACAAGATCGGCATGCCGGCGCTCTTTATCATTCTGATCATCCTGCTGGTGCGCTCCGTGACCCTCCCCGGCGCGGAAGAGGGGCTTCGCTATATGGTGTCCTTTGACTGGAGCAAGCTCAGCTTTCAGACGGTGTTGTCCGCTCTGGGCCAGGCTTTCTATTCCCTCTCCATCGGCATGGCTATCCTGATCACCTATGGCTCCTATGTGCCGCGGTCGGAGAACCTGGTGAAAAACACGGTGCTCATCTGCACAATGGACACTCTCGTCGCCGTCATCGCGGGCTTTATCATTATTCCCGCCGTGTTTGCGACTCTCGGCGCCGATCAGGTGGGCAAGGGCGGCGGCTTCGCCTTTGTGTCTCTCGCCGGCGTGTTTGAGCAGATGACGGGCGGCAGACTCTTCGCGGTGCTGTTTTATCTGCTTCTCCTCTTCGCCGCGCTGACCTCCTGCATTTCCCTCATCGAGAGTATCGTCGCCTTCCTCACGGAGCACTTCAGCTGGGAGAGAAAGCGCACCACGATCTGGGTCTGCACGCTTATGTTCCTGATCGGCTGCCTCTACACCTGCTCTCAGGCAGCCTACCCCCTCAAGGGCATCTGGTTCGACGCCGTAAACGGGGTGAGCTTCCCGGCCTTCTGCGACGCGATGGAGTTTCTGACGGACAGACTGATGATCCCCGCCTGCGCCCTCGGCGCGTGCTTTTTTGTGGGCTGGATCTGGAAGCCGGAGAGCGCCGTCGCCGAGATTGAAATGAACGGCGTCCGCTTCGGCCTCAAGGGTGTGTACAAAATCCTCATCAAGTACATCGCACCCATCGCCATCCTGACCATTCTGATCCTCAGCCTCGTCACCGGCACAACGCTGAGCTGAAACAGAAATTGAAAAAGCGGCCTGTCCATCTTACGACGGACAGACCGCTTTTTCGTGCTGATCAGAACACCAGTCCGATCACCATGCCCGAGAGGGCGGAGAGCGCGTAGGCGATGCCGACGACCGTGAGGTTTTCGCGCATGTCCCGGTTGGTGCGGAAGAGGACCAGCAGGCCGATACCCGCGTTGGAGAGAAGCCCCGCGAAGAGGCCGCCGAGACCAATGATGCCGCTGAGAAAGGCCCGGGTGAGGATCACGGAGACGGAGCAGTTCGGAACAAGCCCCAGCAGCGCCAGCAGCAGCGCGCCGGACACGGGGTTTGCGAGAACCGTACCCTGGAGCTGTTCCGGCTCGATACGCGCGAGGAGCAGATTCAGGGCGAAGCTCACCGCGATGAGCATGCCCGCGATTTTGAGCGTGTGGACGAGGGCCGCGTGCAGGGCGCTCCCCTCTTCCTCCTCGCACTCGCAGTGCTCCCGCTCGCAGAAGGAGTGGATGTCCTTGCGCTTAAAAAAGCCGTGGGCCAGTGCGTCCGCGAGGTAGCCGAGGGCGACGCCGAGGGCCGCCTTGCCCGCAACGATGCGGAGGATCTGCCCGACGCCGATGCCGTTCTCATCCGCAAGGGAAGAGAGCATGATGGGCAGCATCTCATCCGAGGTGGCGAAGAAGACCGCGAGCATCGTGCCGACCGTGATGGAGCCGGTGGAAAACAGCGTCGCCGCGGCGCCGGAGATGCCGCACTGGGGCACCACGCCGAGAAGCCCCCCGATGGCGGGTCCGGCCTTTCGTGAATAGGCGTGCAGAACGGTTTCGTCCAGCTTGCGGCTGCGCTCCAGAAGCTCCATTAAAAGATAGGCGGCAAAAAGGATCGGGATGCTCAGCGCCCCGTCCTTCAGTGCGTCCAAAAAACAATCCAGGATCAGTTCAAGCAAAATCATACGCTCCCTGTACTTTATTCATGTTGTCCTATCTTATACGGAGAGGATGCGCTTGTCAAGGAATTTTGCTTTATACCGTCGCGGTTTTGTGGTATACTTCCTCTATCCAGGATCAGGAGGCGGATTCTATGAATATCTGTGTTTTCGGCGCGTCGTCCAGCAGGATCGACAGCGCCTATGGGGAGGCAGCCTTCAGGCTCGGGGCCCTGATGGGGCAGGCCGGGCATCGCCTCGTTTTCGGCGGCGGGAGCGAGGGGCTGATGGGCGCCTGTGCAAGGGGCGTTCTGTCCGTTGGCGGTCAGGTTCTCGGCATTGCGCCGCGCTTTTTTGATGAACCGGGCATCCTTTTGAAGGAGAGCTGCGAGCTCATATTCACCGAGACTATGGCAGAGCGTAAAGAGCGCATGGAACAGGAGGCGGACGCCTTTATCGCCCTGCCCGGCGGGATCGGGACCTATGAGGAATTTTTCGAGGTCCTGACGCTCAAGCAGCTCGGACAGCACGCCAAGCCGATGGCGCTCCTCAACACGCTCGGCTACTACAAGGAGTTTGAGGCGCTGCTGCAGGCGACCTCCGCCAAGGGCTTTATGCGCACGGAGGTGACGGGCCTCTATGCCCTCTGCAACACGCCGGAGAAAGCTCTCACACATGTTACGCGGCCTGCGGAGAAGCCTTCCGGCCCCAGGTCTCTCTCTGCTTACTGATGATAAAAACCTCATTTTCTGCGGAAGATGAGGTTTTTTCTCTCCGCGCTATTGAATTAGCCCTCGTTTTTTGGTAATATAAATTATTAAAAAAAACGAAAAGTTGAAGTACACAATGAAACAAAAAAAATGGAATATCCCTTTTTCCGGCCCCTCCGTTTCTCAGGAGCTTACAGAAGGGGGCTTTTCTCCGCTTTTATGCCAGATTCTGGCCCTGCGTGGGATCTCCACGGTCGCGCAGGCAAAGGGCCTGCTCTTCGGCGGGAAGGAGACGCTGCATGATCCGATGCTCATGCTGGGCATGGACCGGGCCCGTGAGCGAGTCATGCGCGCCATTACGGAGCGGGAGACCGTCGCGGTCTACGGCGACTACGATGTGGACGGCATCACCTCCACCTGCATGCTGACGGACTGGCTGCGCGGCAAGGGGCTCACCTGCTACTATTACATCCCTGACCGCAACGAGGAAGGCTACGGCCTCAACTGCTCCGCCCTGGACACCCTCAAGGCCCGGGGTGTGACACTCGTCATAACGGTGGACTGCGGCATCACCGCGGTGGAAGAGGCCGCGTATGCGCATAAGATCGGCGTCGACATGGTCATCACCGACCACCACGAGTGCAGGGCTGACGCCCTGCCGGAGGCTGCGGCGCTCATCGACTGCAAGCGCGAGGGGGACAGCTATCCCAACAAGAACCTCGCCGGCGTCGGGGTCGCGCTCAAGCTCATGTGCGCCTGCGAGGGGGAATCCGATCCGCCTCTCTCCCGCTACGCGGATCTGGTAGCCATCGGCACCGTGGCGGACGTCATGCCGCTGAGCGATGAAAACCGCTATCTCGTGCGCCTGGGTCTCTCCCAGATCGCAGCCTCGCCGAGGCCCGGCATCGCCGCCATGCTGCGCGAGTCCTCCCTGGACCCGGCGCGTCTCACGGCTTCCTCCATCAGCTACAGCCTGGCTCCCCGCATCAACGCGGCCGGACGGCTGGGGCGGGCCTCCACTGCGGCAAAGCTGCTGCTGAGCCGGGATGAAGAGAGCGCCGTCACCTTCGCACGGGAGTTATGCGAGCTGAACCGCAGACGGCAGAGCATTGAAAACGAGATCTGGAAGGAGGCCAATGCCCAGCTCATGGGGCAAACGCCCGACGGGCCCATCGTCCTCGCGAGCGAGCACTGGAACCAGGGCGTGATCGGCATTGCCGCCTCAAGACTCGCCGACCAGTATTCCCTGCCCGCGATCATCGTCTGTCTCAACGGCGACGTGGGCAAGGGCTCCTGCCGCAGCTACGGCGGCTTCAATCTCTTTGAGGCGCTCTCCGCCTGCTCGGACAAGCTGATCGGCTTCGGCGGCCACGCCCTGGCCGCGGGGCTCAACGTCCGACGCGATATGCTGGAGGAGTTCCGTCTCGCGCTGCGTGAGTATTATCTCGCGAACAAACCGGAGCCGCTGCCCGAGGTCCAGTGCGATCTGCTGATCACCGACCCCTCCCTTCTGTCGCTGGAAAACGTACGCTCGCTCGATCTGCTGGAGCCCTACGGGAACGCAAACCCCCGGCCCCTTTTGTGTATGAGCGGCGTTCGGCTGGAGATGCTCAGTGAGGTGGGCGGCGGCCGGCACTCCCGGCTTCGCGTCCGGCTCGGGCAGACCCTTTTTGAGTGCATTTATTTCTCCCACAGCGCGGAAGAGACCGGCGTGCTGGAAAATGAGCTTATCGACATTGCCTTCACCCCGCAGATCAACGAGTACCGCGGAAACGTCGCGGTGCAGCTTGTGGCCTCCGCCGTGCGCCCCCACGATCCCGCAGCCCTCTGCGGCGAGATTCTGAGCGGCGACTGCGGCTGTTACCGGGCGGCCTCGGCCTATTGTCCGGAGCGCGCGGACTTTGTCCGCGTCTGGAAGGGCATGGGTCCCGCCTTCTCCGTCGGGTCCGACACGGACGCCGTGCTTCGCCAGTGCCCTGCGGAGATGAACCCCGAAACATACTGCCTCTGCCTCATGGTCTTCCGGGAGGCCGGGCTTCTTGCGGGACCCGGCGGCGGGATCTACGGGGCCGAAAAGGCGCAGATCTCCGGCAAGGCGGATCTGGACGCGACAGCGCTCATCCGACGCCTGCGGGAGCTTTCATAGTCCCTTGCGGACAGGATCTGCAATCGGACATTTTGTAGGGTATGGAGCTTAACTATGGATACGCAGGATAGAAAAAACAAAAGCCTGGACCCCGATCTGCTGTTTGAGGATCTGATCCGGAAGATTCAGGAGAATACCCACAGCATGGATCTCGGCCGGATCCGCGCCGCTTATGAGATGGCGCGCATGGCCCACTCCGGGCAGTTTCGGCGGGACGGTTCCCCCTATGTCACCCACTGCATCGCAGCCGCCGACATCAGCGTGGACATCGGGCTGGACGAGGACTCCATCATCGCGGCCCTGCTTCACGACGTGATCGAGGATACCAGCCTCACCCATGAGGATATCGCCAGGCAGTTCGGCAGCGCGGTGGCGGACATCGTCGAGGGCGTTACAAAGCTGACGCGCGTGCAGTATACCAGCAAGGAGGACGAGCAGGCGGAGAACCTGCGCAAGATGCTCCTCGCCATGGCGAAGGATATCCGCGTCATTCTCATCAAGATCGCGGACAGACTCCACAACATGCGCACCATGGCCTATCAGAGCCCCGAGAAGCAGAAATCCAAGTCCCTCGAAACCATGGAGATCTACGCCCCCATCGCCCACCGGCTCGGTATGCAGCGCGCGAAATGGGAGCTGGAGGATCTGTCGCTGCAGTATCTCGACCCCGATGGCTACAAGGAGATCACGGATAACCTCACCCGCCGTATGCCCGAGCTGGAGCGCTTCATGGACAGTATGCAGGAGAAGATCCAGACCCGCCTCCAGGCGGAGGGGGTCCAGTCCACGATCTACTGCCGCATCAAGCACGTCTATTCCATCTACCGGAAGATGTACGCCCAGAAGCTCGATATTAACGGCATCTTCGATCTCTGCGCCTTCCGCGTGATCGTGGACTCCATCCCCGACTGCTATAACGTGCTCGGCATCATCCACGACATGTTCAAACCCGTGCCCGGGCGCTTCAAGGACTATATTTCCACGCCGAAGCCCAACATGTACCAGAGCGTGCACACCACGGTCATCGGCTCCGAGGGCATCCCCTTTGAGGTGCAGATCCGCACCTGGGAAATGCACTACACGGCGGAGTACGGCGTCGCGGCCCACTGGAAATACAAGATGGGCCCGAGCGCCAACACCGCCCTGCGCGCCGGGGACGAGGATACCTTTGCCTGGATACGCAGGCTCCTCGAGAGCCAGCAGGAGTCCGACGCGTCCGACTTCTTCTACAACATGAAGGTGGACATGTTCGCCGACGAGGTCTTTGTCTTCTCCCCCAAAGGGGACGTGATCAACCTCCCGGCGGGGGCGACGCCCATCGACTTTGCCTACTTCATCCACTCCGACATCGGCAACCACATGGTCGGGGCCAAGGTCAACGGGCGCATCGTCACCTACGACTATGTGCTGCAAAACGGCGACATTGTGGAGATCCGCACCTCCAAGAGCGCGCCGGGACCCAGCCGCGACTGGCTCAATACCGCGAAGAGCAACTCCGCCCGCACCAAGATCAAGCAGTGGTTCAAAAAAGAGCGGCGCGAGGAGAACATCATCCGCGGCCGCGCTATGCTGGAGGATGAGCTGCGGCACAACGGGCTCACCATCGACGATGTGAGCGACGAGGCAATCTGCGCCCCGATGCTCAAGCGCTTCTCCTTCACCTGCATGGACGACATGTTCGCCGCCATCGGCTACGGCGGACTCACCGCGACGCGGGCCGCGAACCGCCTGCGCGACGAGCTCAAAAACCAGGAACCCAAGCGCAAGACCGCACTCGACAAGGTGGCCGAAGCCGCCGAGCGCCGGGAGAGCCGCCCGACGAAGAAAGAGGGCAAGGCCGTCCACGGCATTCTGGTGGAGGGGCTGTCGAACTGCCTTGTGAAATTCTCCCGCTGCTGCACCCCGGTCCCGGGGGACGACATCATGGGCTTCATCACCCGCGGGCAGGGCGTATCCATCCACCGGCGCGACTGCTCCAACTGCCAGCAGCTTCTGAACCAGCCGGAGAACGAGGGGCGCTGGGTCCAGGTCTCCTGGGCCGGGAAGATCTCCGAGAGCTATCTCACCACGATCCAGATTTCCGCCAAGGATCGCAACGGCATGGTCATGGACGTAGCCACGGTGCTCAATTCCGTCAATGCCAAGGTCCATTCCCTCTCCGCGCGCACGACGGGGCTGAACTTCGGCGTCGTGTCCGTGACGCTGGAGGTCAAGGACGCCGCCGAGCTCAAATATATCACAAACCGCCTCAGCTCCGTGCCCGGCGTCATCAGCGTGAGCCGCAACGGTGCGTGACGCGTGAAAGGAAATCGATTATGCGTGCTGTTGTTACCCGTGTGCGCTCCGCCTCTGTAACCATTGACGGCGAGATTGCCGGCAGGATCGGCGGAGGGCTTCTGGTCCTGCTTGGCGTCCATCAGGAGGACGCGGAGCAGGAGGCTCTCAAGATTGCGGACAAGATCTGCGGCCTGCGCATCTTTGAGGACGAAGGCGGGAAGATGAACGTAAACCCCAAGGACGCCGGGGCGGAGATCCTGATCATCAGCCAGTTCACCCTCTTTGCCGACTGCAAATCCCGCAGGCCCGGCTTCTCCAGGGCCGCGCGGCCCGAGACGGCGATCCCGCTCTATGAGCTTGTGGTCGCCCAGTGCCGCGAGCGCGGATTTCATGTGGAGACCGGGGTCTTCGCCGCCGACATGCTCGTCGCGTCCGAAAACGACGGGCCTGTCACCATTCTTCTTGATACAAAGGAGCTTTAAGCCATGCTCATCAAAACCATCCCCGTGGGGCAGCTTGAGACCAACTGCTACATTGTGACGGACGAGGAAACTCTCGCCTGCGCCGTCATCGACCCGGGGGACGAATCGAACACCATCCTCGACTACCTTGAGGATAACCGCCTGCACTGTGAGGCGATTCTGCTGACCCACGGTCACTATGACCATGTGGGCGCGGTGGACGCCATCGCCGAGGAGACGGGCGCCGCCGTCTACATGAACGCCCGGGACGACGCCAAAAACGCCCGGGACAGCCACCTGCCCTACACTCTCAAGGAGAACGGCAGAAGCTATGACGAGGGCGACACGGTCACGGTCGGGGGCCTCCGCTTTCAGGTGATCGCGACGCCGGGACACACGCCGGGGGGCGTCGCGCTCCTCTGCGGGGACGCGCTCTTCACCGGCGACACGCTCTTCAAAGGAAGCTGCGGCAGGACGGATCTCCCCGGCGGGAACATGGAGCAGGAGCTTGCCTCCCTCCGCCGCCTGTGCGAGCTGCCCGGGGATTATGAGGTCTACCCCGGCCACATGGATATGAGCACCCTTGAGCGGGAGCGGGAGTTCAACTACTACTGCCGCGCCGCCATGCGCAATTGATATTAAATTTTGGGAGGGATCTTATGAAACGTGTCACACGCGTCGGCCTCGTCACAAGCGGCGGCGACTGCCAGGGTCTCAACGCCGCGATCCGGGGCGTCGGCAAGGCGCTCTACAACCGGCTTGACAACAACGTCGAGATCTACGGCATGTTCGACGGCTACCGCGGTCTCATCGAACGGGACTATAAGTTCATGGAGCGAAAGGACTTCTCCGGTATCCTGACCGAGGGCGGCACCATTCTCGGCACTTCGCGCCAGCGCTACATCCCCGGCAAGGACATTGTGGACGACGAGGGAAACAGCGTCATCCCCAAAATGCTCAACACCTATAACCGTCTGAATCTCGACTGCCTCGTCATCATGGGCGGCAACGGCACCCAGAAGAGCGCGAAGCTCCTCATGGACGCGGGCATGAACGTCGTGACCCTGCCGAAGACCATCGACAACGACATCTGGGGCACCGACACCACCTTTGGCTTCCAGAGCGCCGTGAACATCGCCAC
>CAMHEN010000084.1 GCA_946184165.1 uncultured Clostridia bacterium
AGGTGGCGAGACCGTCGCCCAGGAGGGTGCGGTGCAGGCCGGGGTCGACAAGATAGTTCTGCTCGCAGGTGGAGGAGATGGCGCAGATGTCGCCGATGTGCTCAACCATGGTGGCGAGACTCAGCGGGACGATGGTGAGGATGGCGGAGGTCAGAAGCGCCCCGTCGACCTTGCCGGAGCCCAGCAGACCGAAGACCGTGCGGTTCCAGTAGATGGGCAGGCCGAACCACTTGGCGGCGGCGACGGAGGAGGCGACATTCGCGCGGGAGGCGGGATCGACGATGAGAGCAAAGATGTAGGAGACCACAACGCCCAGCAGGATCGGAACGATCTTGATCATGCCCTTGCCGTACATGTTCGCACCGATGACGACCACGATGGCGACCACGGCGATGAGCCAGTTGGTGGAGCAGTTGTTGATCGCGGAGGAGGACAGGTTCAGACCGATGGCAATGATAATGGGGCCGGTGACGATGGGCGGGAAGAAGCGCATGACCTTCTTGATGCCGTAGGTCTTGAAGAGCGCCGAGAGGATCGCATACATGATGCCCACGCAGGCGACGCCGCAGCAGGCGTAGACCAGCAGGTCAGCCTCGCCGTTGGGGGCGACGGCGGCATAGCCGGGGATGAAGGCGAAGGAGGAGCCCAGAAAGGCCGGGACCTTTTTCTTGGTCAGCAGGTGGAACAGCAGGGTTCCGAGGCCGGCGAAGAGCAGCGTGGTGGCGACGTCCAGACCGGTCAGCGCCGGGACCAGCACGGTGGCGCCGAACATGGCGAACATGTGCTGCAGGCCCAGGACCAGCATTTTGGACGTGCCGAGCGTGCGCGCGTCATACACGGGCCCGTCGATGGCGGATTTTTTGTTCATTCAATTTCCCTCTCTCTGTAGTATTTTAATTGAATATTGCAAGCGGCCTCGCCGCATTACAAACAAAGGAGCTTGACCCAGCCCGGGGGGTTCGGAGGGGCGAAAGCCCTCTGATTTTTCGCCTCGCAAGGCAAAAACAAATCGAATCGTTTTTGACGGGGCTTTGCCTCGGCAAAACACCACAGGCGAGCAAAGCGAACCCTCGCGCCGACCCGGCGCAGCGTCTCCCGCAAGCCGTGCGCGATAAGCGCGAGTATTGTTTTTAATCGACTATAGTTCCATGAGCCACACGCCGGTCTCGTTATCGAATTCCGGAAGTCTGACCTCGATAAGCTCCGCATGGGAGGTGGGGACGTTCTTGCCCACATAGTCGGGGCGGAGGGGCAGCTCCCGGTGGCCCCGATCTATCAGCACCGCAAGCTGGATGCTGCGGGGCCTGCCGCAGGAGAACACCGCCTCGATCGCCGCGCGCACTGTGCGCCCGGTGTAGATCACATCATCCGCCAGCACCACGTCGCGCCCGGTCACGTCGAAGGGCAGCTCCGTACGCCGCACTGCAGGCTGATCGTTCTCACGGCTCAGATCGTCGCGGTAATAGCGGATGTCGATGCTGCCCACGGGGACCTCGACGTCCTCTATCTTGCGGATGTTGTCGCGGATGCGCTCCGCAATAGGACCGCCGCGGCGGCGGATGCCCACCAGGACCACGTTCTCCACGCCCTTGTTCTTCTCCGCAATCTCGTGGGAGATGCGCATGAGCGCCCTTGAGAGCGCCGCCTCATCCAAAAGCTGGGCTTTCTGTCTCATCCTTACACCTCCCGGCAGGCATAAAAAAAGCCCTGCCGACGACGGCAAGACGCTCCAAAACAGACTGCACCCAGGCAGCCCCTGTTATTACGATCTTGCCGGTCTCTCTGTACCGCGCTTAAAAATCATCGTTTGCATTATACCGGCAGTGCAGCGAAAAAGCAAGAGGATAATCATTCTTCGGATGCTATGTAGAATCTGCACAGACAGAGGAGAGCAAATTTGTATACAATTTCCCGAACGCGGGGGATCGCTTGACACCGGGCGGGCGCCGGTGGTACCCTGTGGGCAGCAAGGATAGAAGGAGAAATAAACATGAAACGAACGCTGATTCTTATTCTGATACTCTGCCTGATGCTCCCGCTTGCGGCCTGCGGCAGGAAGCCCACGGCCCCTACGCCGGAGCCGACGCCGATGGTGACGCCGGAGGCGACCCCGGAGCCCACACCCGAGCCGACACCCTTCGTCCCGACTCCCACGCCGGAGCCGCTGCCCCTGATCCCCGATCTGCCGCCGGTGCACGACGCGGCGCTGGAGGAGATATTCGAGGGGGTCCTGCAGGTCTATCCCGGCACCGCGGGCTCCTCCCTGCGGGCGGCGCGCTGCGCGGCCTGGCTGCTGGACTGGGGCGCGGTGACGCAGCTCACGGACGATGAGATCTACTCCGCCGTCGGCTGCTGGCTGGACGAGCAGGATGACGAGCGCCTCAAGATCTTCCTCGAGAGCATCCTCGCCGTCTATGACCGGAGCTACGATCTCCGGGGCGAGTATGCCCGGGATATCATGAGCGACGCCGGCATCGAGTCGTCCCTCTACCCCTGGAACGACCGCGCCTTCCGCGCCGTGGAGATGGTCTGCTACGGCTGCGGTCTGCGTTAAGGCGACGCCGCACGCCACATTCCAAACTCAACACTGATTTTTCATATCCCCTCTTGACATCCCGGAGGGGATATGTTATACCATAACTGTACTAACCGGGTTAATACAGTTAACACGCGAAGGAGGCGGCAGCTTGATTCAGATCAACTACAACGATTCCCGCCCGATCTATGAAAAGGTGAAGGACTCCCTGCGCCAGCTCATCCTGAGCGGGGCCCTGCCGGAGGAGAGCAGGCTCCCCTCGGTGCGGGAGCTTGCCGTGAGTCTCACCATCAACCCCAACACCATCCAACGCGCCTACCGCGAGCTGGAGCAGGAGGGCTATATCGTCTCGGTGCCGGGCAAGGGCAGCTTCGTTGCCCGCGGCGGCGGGGCAAAGGCGGCGCGGCGCGCGGAACTCACGGAGAAGCTCCGGGCGGCGGCAGCGGAGCTTGAAGCCCTCGGCCTCTCGCGCGAGGAGATCGCGCAGCTTGTGAAGGAGGAACGACATGATTGAAGTACGAAAGCTCCAAAAGAGCTTTGACGGATTCGAAGCCCTGCGCGGGCTCGATATCAGCGTGCCGAAGGGCGCGGTCTACGGCCTTGTGGGGCCGAACGGCGCCGGCAAGTCCACCGTGATCCGCCACCTCGCGGGTATCTATCGCCAGGACGGCGGCGAGGTGCTGGTGGACGGGGAGCCGGTCTATGAAAACCCCGCCGTGAAGGCGCGCATCGCCCACATCCCGGACGATATCTTTTATTTCAACGCGGCCACGGTGCGCGATATGAAAAACTTTTACCGTTCCATGATCCCCGCGTTTTCGGACGAGCGCTTTGATAAGCTGCGGGAGGCTTTCCCGATTGAGGAGAAGCAGACTGTGCGCAGACTCTCGCGAGGCATGCAGAAGCAGGCGGCCTTCTGGATCGCCCTGAGCTGCTGCCCGGAGGTGCTGCTGCTGGACGAGCCGGTAGACGGTCTTGACCCCGTGATGCGCCGCCAGGTGTGGAGCCTCCTGCTACAGGATGTGGCAGAGCGGGGGACGACGGTGCTGGTCTCCTCCCACAACCTGCGGGAGCTGGAGGACGTGTGCGACCACGTGGGCATCATGGACCGGGGCCGGATGCTCCTCGAGCGGCCCCTTGCCGATCTGCAGGAGAACATGGTGAAGATCCAGCTCGCCCTGCCGGAGGGGAGGACCCTGCCGGAAGATCTCGACATCCTGCACGAGACGAGGACAGGGCGGCTCATCCAGCTCATCCTGCGCGGCCGGGCGGAGGAGCTCACGGCGAAGCTCTCGGCCTGCGGGCCCTTCTTCATGGATGTGCTGCCGCTGAGTCTGGAGGAAATTTTCATTTACGAGCTGGGAGGGGAAGATCATGAGATCAAGAACATCCTTCTTTAATAAAGCATTTTCCCGCCACCTGCTGCGGCGCTTCTGGCCGCTCTGGGCGCTGTGGCTTGTGCTGCTGCTCGCGATCGGCACGGGGGACCCTCTGGGCTACTCGCCGGAGTCCTATCCGAGCCAGGCGGTCTACGTCCAGGAGCTCAACCGCGTGATCCTGGAGGTCGGCGTCGCGCTGGTGTACTGCTCCATCGCGGCGGGGCCGCTCGTTGCGATGGCGATGCTGGGCTATCTCTACAGCCCCCGGGCCTGCTGCATGGTGAACGCCCTGCCCATGCGGCGGGAGGAGACCTATTTCACCGCGGTCCTGACGGGCATCGCCCCCATGCTCGCGGCGGACGTGCTGGCATGGCTCGTGCTCCTCGCCGTCTTCGGGCGGGTCGAGGGGATAGACCCCGGCCACATCCACCTCTGGCTGGGGCTTGTGCTCCTGGGGAACGTGGCCTTCTACGGTTTTGCCTGCTTCTGCGGAGTGCTCACGGGCAATACCGTGGTGCTGCCGCTCGTGTATGTCGCCCTGGGCTTTGCCGCCTGGGTGGTGGAGAACACCGTGCGGGAGCTTCTGAGCGTCCTCGTCTACGGCTACACCTGGCAGGGCGTGGCCTTCGGCTGGCTCTCCCCCATTCCCTGCACTTTCAACACGGTTCAGGTCTTCCGCTGGGCCGCCGCAAATGGCGCCCCGGATGAGGATCTCACCTGGTATGTGGGCGGCGTGCCCTATCTCGCGGGGCTCTGCGCCGCGGGGATCGCGCTCGCGGTCCTCGCGGTGCTGATTCTCAAAAAACGCCACATGGAGACGGCGGGGGACATTGTCGCCGTCCCGGTCCTGCGGCCCATTTTCCGCGTGTGCATGGCGCTGGGCACAGGCCTCGTGCTCGCAACCTTCGGCTCCGACGCCTTCTTCGGAAACCGCCCGACAGCCCTCGCCGTGATCCTGATGCTTGTCCTCGGCGCGGCGCTGGGGTATTTTATGGCGCAAGCGCTCATCAAAAAGACCCTCCGCGTCTTCAAACACGGCTGGGGGCAGCTTGCCCTCATCTGCCTCTGCCTCGCCCTGCCGTTTATCCTCGCAAAGCTGGATGTGACGGGCTACGAGACGCGCATCCCCGACCCGGCGCAGGTGGCGCAGGTCTCCCTGGGCTACAGCACGGCGAACAAGCTCACGGAGCGGGACTCCGTGCTGGCTGTCGAGGAATTTCACCGCCGCCTCATCGAACACAAGGCCGAGAACGAAAAGGCGCGCCGCCGGGTATATACCATGATCCCGCTGGCCTATACCCTGCGGGACGGTACGACGGTCGAGCGCCTCTACCGCATCCCGAACGACGAGCGGGCCTGGGGAGATCCAGACTCCGACATTGCGGCCTATGAGCAGGTCCTGAATCTGCCGGAGATGATCCTGCGCCGCACCGGGGCAAACCGGGGCTTCACAGCGGAGGATGTGGACCATGCGTATCTGGAAGTGAGAAGCCCCCGGGGAGACGGCGTCGTGAGCAGCAGCGTCCCCCTCACACCCGAGCAGGCACTGAGCCTTTTTGAGGAGGGCGTCTGGCCGGACGCGCGAGAGGGGACCATCGCCCGCTGGGTTATGTTTTCAAGGGACGAGACCCGGGCGGAGCAGTCCAATGTCGATCTGACGCTGGAGCTCCGCGGCGCTGAGGACCTGCCCTTCCGGGTCACCACACAGAGCGGCACGGTCCACATGTATAAGGATGACGAATATTACAGCTTCAATGTCCCTCTCTCGGCGGCGCATACCATCCGCTGGCTGGGGGAGAACCTCGGCGTCACCCCCGCTGCGGAGGCGGAGCTCGGCGCCGGCTGAAGTCTTCGGCGATCGTTTAAAAAACCTTGTTCCTTTGTTCATGACTGTGTCACATTTCTTTCGTATAGTATGCGCGTAAACAAAAGCAGGCCTGCTTTGCTACGACTCCAATAATAAGAAGGTTTGTAAAATGTTTGATCCGGAAGAGGAATTCATGCCGGGCAGCGAGAACGCGCAGAGTGAACAAACCGACAGAATAAACGGCGAGTACCACTATAAAAACGGCTATTCCCAGCGCATCTATTCCGATGCACACTATGTCCGCGCGGATGAGAGCACTACGCCCCCGCGCTACTATACCCCGCCCCAGAAGCCGGAAAAAGAGGAAAAGCCGGCAAAGTCCCGCAGGGGCGCGAGCCTCGGCGCAGTGATTGCCTGCTGCCTCATCTGCGCGATTCTCGGCAGCGTGGGCGGCGGCGCCCTGATGGGGTCTGCCCTCACCAAACGCATCGACTCCCTGGAGGAGAGTGTCGCCACCCTGAGCGAGCGGCAGCCTATCCTCCAGCAGACCACCGTCACGGCCCCTGCCGCCGCGGCCACTACCGTCTACACGGGCGAGCTTACGGCGGGCGACATCTATGACATGGCCTGCCAGCAGGTGGTCGGCGTGAGTACCTCCGTCACCTACACCAACTTCTTCGGCATGCCGGTCTCTGCCGCAGTCAGTGGCTCCGGCTTCATCATCACGGCAGACGGCTATATCATGACCAACTGTCACGTGGTGGAGGACGCCTACAAGCGGGATCTGGATGTGGACGTCATCCTGCATGACGGGACGCGCTACACCGCCCAGATCGTCGGCATGGAGCCGGACAACGACATTGCCATTCTGAAGATCGACGCGACCGGCCTGAACGCCGCGACCCTCGGCAACAGCGACGCCATGCGTGTGGGCGACAGCGTCTACGCCGTGGGCAATCCCCTCGGGGAGCTGGACTTCTCCATGACCTCCGGCCATGTCAGCGCCAAGGACCGCCGCATCGTCACCGACACCCATAACGAAGCTATCGCCATGTTCCAGTTCGACGCGGCCATCAACTCCGGCAACTCCGGCGGCCCCGTCTACAACGCCCGCGGCGAAGTCGTCGGCGTGGCCACGGCAAAGCCCGCCTCCTCCAGTGTGGAGGGCATCAGCTTCGCCATCCCCATCAACGACGCCGCCGTCATTGCCAAGGACATCCTGACCACCGGCTATGTCACCGGCAAGGCCTACCTCGGCGTCACGGTCAACAGCAAGTATAACGAGATGTACGCCCAGTACTACGGCTGGCCCGTCGGAGCCTATATCGACGATGTCACTGAGGGAAGCTGTGCCGAGGCTGCCGGTATCGAGTCCGGCGATATCATCACCAAAGTCGACGGCGAAGAGATCACAAGCTATGACGATCTGCGCGCCGCCATCAAGCACCACTCCGCCGGCCAGACCGTCGAGATCGAGGTCTACCGCGCTGACGAGAGCCGCACCGTCACCGTCACCTTTGACGAGGAGCGGCCCGCTGCCAATTGATACTTTTCTTTCTCCTATAATCCTCTCTTTTCTCCCAAACGAAGGGCCGCAGGCTTATGCCTGCGGTTCTTTGTTTTTTTGGCCGATTGCGAACAGGGTTCGCAATCGAGGACTCGCGCTTATCGCATGCGGCAAGGCGCGATATGCCGCGTTTGGCCGGCGTGAGGCCTCGCAAAGCTCGGCTCTGGGTGTTTTTCGCATCTGTTTCGGTTGCCGCGTGAGCGGCGAGAAACAGGCGCTTGGATCAATCTTTACTGTGGAAGCGGAGCTTTCACAGTAAAAGATTTAATCAGATAAGCCGCGGTTCCCGCGGCATTTTCAGCGCAAAGGCGCTGAAAATGCGTCTCATACAGAACCTCTACGCACCTTACGGTGCTATAAAAACCTTTAAGAAATTAAAGGTTTTTATGAGGTTCTAGTATAAGAAAGCAGAGCTCTCTTAAAAACGGATCGGATTCAGGTCATCCCCACAGCAAACGGCAGATCCAGGCGGAGGAGAGGAAGCAGACGAGATCGGCCAGGAGCGCCGCGGGGAGGGCACGACCGTCGTGCTTCACCCCGGCGGCGGAGAAGTAGACCGCAATGACATAGAAGCTCGTCTCGCTGGAGCCAAGCATCACCGCCGCCGTCCGGCCGATGAGAGAGTCCGGACCGTGCCGCTGTATGAGCTCCGAGGCTTCGGCGAGCGCCCCGCTGCCCGACAGGGGCCGCAGCAGCATGAGGATCCCCGTCTCCTCCGGTACGCCCAAAAGCGTGAAGAGCGGCTGCAGAACCTGCCCAAGAAGCTCCGGGAGGCCAGAGGCGCGCAGCAGCCGTAGAGCGGGGAAGATCACGAGCAGCGACGGGAGAATGCTCCAGGTGAGCAGCAGCCCCTTCTTGGCCCCAGCCGTCATGGCTTCGTACACATCCGTGCCCCGCGCCGCCGCGGTGAGTATGGCCCCCAGCACCAGCAGCGGCACCGTGAGGGGGCCGAGGGCGCTCAGGACCTGCCCCCGTTCAGAATATGCACCGCCGTGAGTCCCGCCGCGAGGGCGAGGGCGCTGGAGATCCAAACGGCGGGAGTGATGTCAAAAGGGGAGCGGCTCCCGAGAGCGCCGCGGATCGAGGCCGCCGTCGTGGGCAGAAGCTGCACGGAGGCGGTGTTGAGCACCACAAGGGTGTTGAGCTCGAAGCGCGCCCCCAGACGCTGCAGGCCCCGGACAGCCCGAATGCCGGCGGGTGTGGCCGCGTTGCCGAGCCCCAGCATGTTGGCCCCGAGATTCTCCGACAGGGCGGCGAGGGTCTCCGCATCCCGGGCACCCCGGGGGAAGAGCAGGCGCAGAAACGGTCGCAGCAGACGGGAAAGGGCCTCCGCCGCGCCCCCGCGCTCCAGCAGCTCGCCAGCCGCAGACCAGAGACAGAGCGCCGCGGCAAGCTCCGGCGCAAAGCGCAGCGCCTCCCGCGTCCCCTCCAGTACGGCAGCCCCGGCGGCCGCTGTTTCACCCTGCAAAAACGCTGCAAAAATTGATACGAAATAAATGGAAATTATCGCGAAAGACAAAAAAACACCTCATTTTTGGTGCAGAATTGACAGAAAAGATAAGAACATTTTATGAACAATTGAAAAACTTAGGCTTTAGGGCTTGTAATTTCCTCGAAAAAATGATATAAGATGCTATAAATATTTACAAAATTGTAATTTTTTACCAATCTTTGTAAGTATTTCTGCGCGAATCAGGTAAAGAAATTCACAAGAAAGCAGAGGGGATGCTTACGTGAAGTCCACTGGTATCGTACGAAGAGTCGACGAACTTGGGCGTATCGTATTGCCGATCGAAATGCGCCGCACCCTCAACATCGGGGAGAAGGATTCCCTTGAAATCTATGTTGACGGCGACAGCATTATTCTTCGCAAATATCAGGCGGCTTGTGTGTTCTGCGGCAGTTCCAAGAAGATCGTGAATTACCGCGGCAAAAACGTCTGCCCTGACTGCGTTGCGAAGCTCAAGGAGCTGTATTGACAGATTCGCTGATCTCTGATCCGCGTGATGTCGTGCAGACAGCGCAAAAACCCCGGCCGGATGGCCGGGGTTTTTTGTTCTATAATAAAGCAGCGCAGGTGTTCGACCGGGCATTTTGCCTCCCGGAAGCGCATTCCAGTCAAATTCCAGTCAGGCCATAAAGAGGGGTATTCTTAGACAGAAAAAATCCCCAATTTCTTGCGAAATTGAGGATTTTTGGTCCGAGTGAGAAGATTCGAACTTCCGGCCTCTTGAACCCCATTCAAGCACGCTACCAACTGCGCTACACCCGGATCTCTTGCGCCTGATTATAATAGCACAACAGTTTCGAAAATGCAAGACTTTTTTTACCTTTTTTCCGCTTCCTTCAAAAAACACTGCGGGGCATTCTTGCGCTATGGAAGAAAGGAGAGCGCCTGACGAAAAAAAGATTTACCAATAATTGACTATTTCGGGCCTCCTGTTGTATACTGTAAAAAAGCGGCAATCATGGTATAAAGAAAGGGGAAGGTCTGATGATGATTTCTACCCGCGGGCGCTATGCGCTGCGCGTTATGGTCGATTTGGCGGAGCATTCCGGCGAGGGTTCGGTTGCGATGAAGGAGGTCGCTGCACGGCAGCAGGTCTCCCTCAAGTACCTGGAACGCATCATGCCCCTGCTGGTGGAGAAGGGTCTTGTGGAGGGAGTCCGCGGAAAGGGCGGCGGCTACTGCCTTACACGTGAGCCGGAGGAGTATCCAATCGGGGAGATCCTGCGGGCGACCGAGACCAGTCTTGCGCCGGTGGCCTGTCTTGCGGAGGGCGCGGAGCCATGCAAGCGCGCGTCCTTCTGCCCGACGCTGCCCATGTGGAAGGAGCTTGACGCCCTGGTCAACGGCTTCCTCGACAGCAAAACCCTCGCGGATCTCATGGCGTAAAATGTTAAAAAACGCCCCCCGGAGGAATCCGGGGGGCGTAAGCTATACCGGGACTATATTCTCATGCAGACGTCCCAGGCGCGCCAGATGACGGTGCGCAGGTTGCCGATGGCAACGCAGTCGCCGACTCTGTGGACGTGGGGGCCCTTCTCGCCGACAGGGGCGGGAACGAAGCCGATGCCGTTGATGACGGCGTCGCACTCGCAGCGGAAGGTCTCGTTCGGGGTCTTGATGGTGCAGTAGCCGTCGCCGATCTCGGTGATGGTGCTGTGCAGGTAGACCGGAACCTTGTGGTACTCCATCGCGTCGCGCAGGAAGGAGGTATTGGCAAGGCAGGTGGCCTGTGCCGCGACGAGGTCGTTGCCGTACTCGACGATGACGGGGTGCTTGCCGGCGAGGACGAGGTCGTAAGCCGCCTCGCAGGAGGACTGGCCGCCGCCGAGGAAGACGATCTTGTCGCCCTCGACCTTCTTCTCACGCAGAAGCTCACGGAAGGAGCGGGTCTTCTCAAAGCCCTTGATCTGGGGCATGGTTCTGGGAACGGAGCCGGTGCAGACGATGATCTCGTCGAAGCCGCGG
>CAMHEN010000085.1 GCA_946184165.1 uncultured Clostridia bacterium
CGGTGTTCTGCTTGCGGAAGCCCCAGGCCACATGGACGGAGATCTGCGTCTCGGGATATAGGGCGTAGATCATGAAACGGTTGCCGGCGTGGATGATCTCCTCATTGCGCAGATCAAGCACCACGACCTTGTCGTACACCCTGGCGATGCGCTGAAGCTGCTTCTTAAACTCCTCAGCCTGCTCAAAGTACAGCTCCACGCGCTCCTTCACGTCGGGCAGCTCCAGGATCTGGTCAATCGTGTGGGTGAGGCAGCAGTCGATGAGCTCCATCATGAGATCGTAGTTGGAAATGCGGAAACTGTGGAAGCGGCCGAGCCCCGTACGCGCGTCCATCAGGAAGTGCAGAAGGACCCAGCCCTTGGGGTCAAGGATCTCTTCAAGGGTGAAATCGGCGCTGTCGCCCTTGTCCACAGCCTCCATGAGATCGTCGGAGATCCGCGGAAAGGCGGCCTTGCCGCCGTAATAGTCGTAGACAACGCGGGCTGTGCTGCGGGCGTTGGGGTCGATGATGAGCTTGCCGTTGGTCTCGATAGCCTTCAGGCGGTCCATCTCAGACTCGTGGTGGTCAAAGGCGATGGAGACCCGCGGATCGTAAGGCAGGTTCGTGGTGATATCATTCTTGGAAAGCTCGATCTTCCCGTCCTGCACGTCCTTGGGGTGTACGAACTTGATCTCGTCGATCAGATTCAGCTCCTTGAGCATCATCGCGCAGGCCAGCCCGTCGAAGTCGCTGCGCGTGACAAGTCTTCTCACCTGCTGTTCCATATATGTGCCCTCCTTCTCCGAGAAAATAAATTGTAATTTATTATAACACAGCATACCCCTCTCTGCAATCGCTTTTCGGGGATTGCGACAAAAAAATAGGGGCGCGGAAGCAGAATATCCTCCTGCAGATCCCCATCGCAGGACCGGAAAATTCTTTACAAGGAAGCGGATTTCTTCTATACTAAGGCAGCACCGCACAATCCGCCTTCGGCGCCTCCCGGAAAAATTATGCCCTGACTTCGTCCCTTTTTCCTGAAATACACAAAGTATTCCTGCAAAAAACTGCCATCGTCAGTACCTGATTTTTCTCAGAACGCGCTCTCGCCGAATTATGCGGTATTGCCCTAAAGAACAGAACAGGCCGGGCTGGCCTGTCCGGAAAGCGGGAGAAAGCGAGGAAGCGCATGGCTGACACAGCATATTATGATATCCTCCGCAGTAATCTGCCGGAGACGCTCAGGGTGAGAGAGCTTGTCCACGGCGTCTCCTGGACCGCCGCCGTCCTCACGGACGGGAGCGTGGGCGTCGCCATGCACACCACCGGCGACACGGTGCCGCGGATGTTTGAAAGCCTCGCCGGTCGGTCGCTCCCGGCTGTGGGAGAGGCGCTTATGTCCTGGAACATGGAGGAAGCGAGCGAGGCTCTCGCCGCCGTCAACGCCTTCTATAATCGCCCGGACAGCCCCTTCGTGAATCCGGAGCGCAGGACGCTGGACGATTTCACTTTGGAGGGAAGGACTGTCGGCATGATCGGGAAGATGATCGGCCACAGCAACATGACGGAGGAGAGCTTCCGGGATGTGAAGGAGCTCTGGATCATGGACCGGGAGGAGAAGCCCGGCGCCCTTCCGGACAGCGCCTGCGAGTTTATCCTGCCCCGCTGCGATCTCGTCATCATCACCGGCAGCGCCGCCGTCAACAAGACCCTGCCCCGCCTGCTGGAGCTGAGCCGCCATGCCCGCGTGATCCTGACCGGACCCAGCGTAAGCTGCTGCCCGGCGCTCCTGAACCTGGGGATCGACCGCCTTCACGGGCGCGCCGTCACAAGGCCGGAGGCCATGCTGCGGGCCATTGTGGAAAAGCGCGGCTCCGTGAATCCTTATTCGGAATCCTTTTCCGTCGACGCTTTGCGGAAATAAGCGGAGGGCGATATGAGAGAGATCAGTGCGCAGCAGTATGCGCAGAAATACCATGACAGTCCGATCCCGGAAGACCGGGAATTTACTCTCTTTGAATCCGAAGCGTCCGACTTCCCGCTTCCCCGGCGGGCGGCGGTGAGCCACAAGTACAGCTATGGGCGCGCGCTGGTGATCGCGGGTTCGCTGGGATACGCCGGGGCCCCGGTCCTCGCGGCGAACGCCTGCGAGCGCAGCGGCGCAGGCCTTACACAGCTCCTGGTGCCGGCGTGCATCTATACCGAAGCTGCGCTGCGCGTTGACGGCGCGGTGGTAACGCCGCTTCCGGCCAATGCGGAAGGGACGATCTCAAAAACGGCAATCCCCGGGGTCATCACCGCCCTGCACAGGGCAAATGCATGTGTAATCGGCCCCGGCCTCGGCACGGGGACGGACGCGCAGGAGCTGGTGCGGATCGTGATACGGGAGGCCTCATGTCCTCTGATTCTGGACGCGGACGCCCTCGGCATCTGCGGGAAGGAGCCGGAACTGCTCCGCATCTGCGGGGCTCCGCTGCTCCTCACGCCTCACGAGGGGGAATTCCGCCGTCTGGCGGGAGACCTCTCCGAGGGCAGGCTTGCCGGGGCGGTGCGCTTCTCAAGGCAATACCCGGGTCTGACGCTCATCCTCAAGGGCTATGGGACTCTCCTCTGCCGCGGCGGAGAGGTGATTGTCAACCCCACCGGCGGCCCGGCCATGGCCAAGGGCGGCTCGGGGGACGTGCTCTGCGGCATTCTGTGCGCGCTTCTGGCCCAGGGCTTTGAACCGGGCTTTGCAGCGCGCTGCGGCGTGTGGCTCCACGGCTTCGCAGGCGATCTCTGCGCGAAGGCGCTGGGGGAGTATTCGGTGACGCCCTCGGAGCTCATCCGCCGCCTCCCGCAGGCGTTTATGGATCTGCAGGAATAAAAACGCCCCCTTATGCGGGAGACCGCATAAGGGGGAAAGCTGTTTATGGGGAGGACTTATCTGTTCTGTGCAGCGTGCTCACCGGCGATATAGCCGAAGGTGACCGCGTGGCCGAGGGAGAGACCGGGGTGGAAGAAGGGGTAGTCGGGCGCGCCGTAGAACTGGCCGCCCAGGTTGCCGACGGCGTAGAGACCTCTGATGACCTCGCCCTCTTCGGTGGTGACACGACCGAACTCGTCGGACAGGACACCCGCGGTGATGGAGGAGCAGCGGATGTGGCGGCGAATGCCCCAGAAGGGCGCGGTCTTGAAGGCGTGGAGGTACTTGGCGGGTTTGCCGAAGTCCTCGTCCACGCCCTTCTCGCACAGCTCATTGTAGCGGTTGAAGGTCTCAACGGTCTTCTCAACGGGCAGGCCCAGCTTCTCGGCCAGCTCCTCGATGGTGTCGGCACGGAAGGTGTCGATCAATTCGGGGAAGACGCTGACGTGGAGGCTCGGATCCTCTTCCTTGAGGTAGCGGGCCATGACGAAATCGGGCACGGGGCCATTGGCGTAGGACATGTAATCGTTGTCGTAGATCTGGCAGTACCAGCCGAGAGAGCCGGTCTCCTGATGTTCGGGGTCCATGTTCTCACCCTTGAAGCCGGGCTGCCAGCGCAGGACGTTGGAGATATAGGCCATGTCGACCTCTTCATCCACAAAGCGCTCGCCGTTCATGTTGACGATGAGGTAGGGCGGCTCGTCCCACATGAGGCCCGCGTCAAAGTCGTGCATGACGCGGCTGTGGGCCACAGGCTCCATGCAGCCGCCGGCCTCGATGGCGAGGATGTTGCCGTCGCCGGTGCGGTGGACGACCTTCTTGTCGAACTTCTCGATGTCCGGGCAGAAGCGGCGGACCATGGTGGCGTTGTTCTCATAGGCGCCGGTGGCGAGGATGACGGACTTGGCGTTGAACTTGATGTAGTTGCCGTCCAGATCCTTGCCGACACAGCCGATGATGGTGCCCTCGGCGTCCTTGACGAGCTGGACGATGGGGGTGCTGAAGAAGACCTGGAGATTGTCGCCGTACTCCTCCTGAGCGTCCTTGAGGATGCCGGAGACGAGGGAGCCGTAGTTGCCGGGCTTGGGACCGAACCAGGGCGCGAACACCTCAACCTTCTCATCGCCGAAGTCATAGGACTGGGTGCCGTCATGCCAGACGCCGGTGAAGACGGCGGAGGTGTCCTGATACTTGGTGACGCCGTACTTGTTCTTCCACTCGGTCTCTTCGGTGATGCCGCTCTTCTCGCACACGAAGCGGAGAGCTTCCTCGGAGCGGTCGATGTACGCCTCCAGGAGCTTGCGGTTGTTGCGCCAGCAGTTGACGGCGGTGGCAAAGGTGAGCCACTTCTTCAGGCCGCCCTCGGTGGAGCCGCCCTTGATGATGGCAGAGGAGCAGTTGCCCTGGGAGACGGCGACAGCTTCCTTCTGCAGGATGGCGACCTTCGCACCCAGCTCGGCCGCGCGGACGGCGGCGATAACGCCGGAGGCGCCGGCACCGGCGACGACCACGTCCACATCGACTTCCTTCGCGAAGCTCGTGATGGGCTCCAGTTCTACGGCGGAGGCGTTCACGTCGTCTGCTGTGATATCCTTGAGAATGAAGGCGGAAGTGGACTCCACCATGGGCTTGACGCTGCCGGAATCAACGGCCTCGCCCTTTGCCTGGGCAATGCAGTTTTTCAGCGCGGTCTTCACGGCGGTGCTCGTGATGGTTGCGCCGGAGACGCCGTCGATCTCCGCACCCTGGGCGCTCAGAATCTGGGAGGCAAGCTCGTCCTTCGCGGCCTGGCCGATCGAGGGGGTTTCGCCGGAGACGTCAAGCTCTACGCTCACAATGGAGTTTGCGTCGAAGGTGGCGGTGACGACGACGGTACCCATGCCGTCAGCAGTGGCGGAATAGGTGCCGGGGGTGTAGATCCCCTTCTCCTCAGCAAAGGCGGTGAGACCGGAGACAGAGGTCAGGGCGACGGCGGCAGAGCCGGCAAGCGCGCCCTTCAGAAAGTCGCGGCGGGAAAGTTTCTTTTCACTCATACGAAATCTCCTTTCAAATTGTTTTCCACGGTGACTTCACCTACCGCTGATTTTACAACAGAGAGGGAGAGAGGTCAGTAGAATTTCAGTAAAAAACAAAAAACCGCATATATATCCATGCACTGAAAACTGTTTCGCGAGAGAGGAGACTTGCGAGCATTTTCGCCTTGCGGGGGACGGCGAAAACAGAGGAATCCGCCAGTTTGCGAACTGGAGGATGAAACCGCCCCCGGCGGTTTCGATAAGGATTCAAGCCTCCTCTTCCAAGAGATAAAGAAACAGCTTACCCGAATGGGTAAGCTGTTTCTTGGTGCGAGAGAGGAGACTTGAACTCCCACGTCGGTTGACACACGCCCCTCAAACGTGCCTGTCTACCTGTTCCAGCACTCTCGCAGCTATATACGCCTTGTTTAAGGCAAGGGGTATTATAGCAGATTCTCCGGTTTTGTCAAGGACGAATTTTCACTTTTTGATTCTTGCCCTTTCACTTTTTGATTCTCGTCCTTTCTGCTGCTTCCTGTCTCGCGGAGGAGCTGAACAAGGCCCAGCAGCAATGCGGCGATCACGGCCCTGGCCCCGTGGTCCACATAGAGGAGAAAGCGCATCTTGAAATAGGCGTAGTAGCTCAGAAGGGAAGCGTACTGCAGCAGCGGCGCACAGGGGATGCAGAAGAGACAGCTGAAGCCCAGCACCACCGACAGCACATCGGCGCCGAAGAAATAGCGGTCGTGCATATGCGGCAGCAGGAAGGGGATCCCCGCCGCAAACAGGAAGGCCGCCGCGATCACGGCGCGCTCGCTCAGCTTTTCACGGCGGAAGAAGCAGAGTAGAAGAAGCGAAAGCATAAACGTGAACGCTCCCACAATGCCGAGATTGGCCGCTTCCGCTGTCTGGGGCGAGCGCCAGAAAAAGGCATAGATGGAGGGAGAATTGTAGTTGAGCCCGGTGCCCACGCTATCCGCCTGGGAGGCGTAGAGCGTGAGCGTCTCCAGAAACGGCTTGCCGAGCAGAACGGCGGGCAGTACGAGCAGCACATAGACCGCAGGGAACAGCGTAAAGTGCCGGAGTTTATAGCTGCCGCGAAACCACAAAACCGCCATGAGCGGCAGGAAAAACACCGCCTGGAGCTTGAAGCCGAAAGACAGGGCAAAGCAGGCGACCGACAGACAGGGCCTGTCCGACAGGCCGAGCCAGAGCCCCAGCAGCGCAAGGGCCACATAGATGCTGTCGCACTGACCCCAGAGCGAGCCGTTGAGTACCACCGTCGGCAGGAAGAGGAGGGTGAAGAAGGAGATGAGGCGGCCTCGCCCGCTGACACCGCAGAGGCCGAGCAGCTCCATGGCGGCGAAGGCGAGCAGCACATCGAAGAAAATGCTCAGCAGCTTGATGAGAAAGAGATCCCGGAGCGGGAGATAGGAAAAGAAGCAGAGAAAGTACAGGTAGGGGATGTTGTAGTTGCCGAGGGGATAGGACAGGGAGCGAAAGCCCAGATTATCCCGATAGAAGGCGACCCAGTGACTCAGAAAGTCCTTATAGTCCAGCGTCTCATAGGGCATGCAGATCCCGCGCAGCAGAAAGGCCGCCCCTGTTAAAAAGGCTGAAAGAATAAAAACCCGCCTCGATGTCAGCAGGCCCGCACGCCTGAGCAGCCAGAGCGCAAAGCATGCCTCCAGCGCGAGAAGCAGACAGGTAACAAGATCCATAAAGGCTCCTCCGAGAAAATGAAAAAATCGAGCAGACTGCAAAAGGCTCACGCAATTGTCCCGAAGGGAATTCCATCTGCATCCGGGCGGGCTTTGCAATCTTATATATTATATCACCTTCTGCGGAAAAGTACCATAGGCAACTGTGCGCGATTTCCCTTTGACAATTAAACGCTGTTGTGCTACGATACCCTCGTATGAGGGAGTAGCCGGCGCCACGCGGCGTTGGGCAGATCGCCATCCCCGGGGCCGCGGCCCCCGGTCTGCCCGGAGAGCGGCAAGACTTTTACCAGCGGGAGAGAGTACCCGGCGGTAAAAGTCTATTTTTTAGCCCGCTGCAGGTGCATGCTGGGACAGGCGGTGCGTATACTGCACGGCGCCCTCTGCATCGAAGGCGTATGAATCAGTACTTACGCAGAGTGCTTTTGAATATTTATTTATTGGAGGGTTGCCCATGATTCCGGCGCTGATCGTATTTATCCTGACCTATGTGCTCATGCTGAGCTTTCAGAAATGGCGTCCCTGGATCGCGCTGGGGGCGGCTGCGGTGATGCTGGTCCTTGGGACGCTGGGCTTCTTTGAGATGACGCCTCTGTCGGCGCTGCAGGCGGTGGACTACAACGTCCTGCTCATGATCTCCGCCACCATGTGCATCGTCACGCTCTTTATCGAGAGCCGCATGCCCGCCCGTCTCGCGGAGATGATGATGGCAAAGGTGCCGAACGTTCTCTGGGCCGTCACGGTGCTGAGTCTTTTCGCCGGCATTGTGAGCGCCTTCGTGGACAATGTGGCCACGCTCCTGATGGTGGCCCCGGTGGGGCTTGCCATCTCGCGCAAGCTGAAGATTTCGCCCGTACCGGTGCTGATCGCCATCTCGGTCTCCTCCAATCTCCAGGGGGCGGCGACGCTTGTCGGCGACACGACGAGCATCCTGCTCGGCGGCTTTGCCGATATGAACTTCATGGAGTTTTTCTGGTTCCACGGCAAGCTCAGCATCTTCTGGAGCACGGAGCTCGGTGCCCTTGCCTCAACGCTCGTGCTCATGTTCCTCTTCCACGGCTACCGGGATAAGGTCGAGTGCCCCGTGGAGACCGAGGTGGACGACCTTGTGCCGAGCTGTCTCATGATCGGCACGGTTCTCATGCTCATCTGCATGTCCTTTGTGCCGGAGCCGGAGGGGGACGCGCTCAAGACCCTGCACGGGCTTCGCAGCGGTCTCTCCTGCGTGCTTTTCGCCCTCATCGGCCTCGTGCGCCAGAGCATCCGGGAGCGCTCCGCCGATCCCTTCAAGCGCGCGGCCAGGGGACTTGATCTGGATACGCTGCTGCTCCTCTTCGGCCTCTTTATGGTCATCGAGGGCATCCGCGCCGCCGGCGTCATCGACGCGGTGGCGGATATTTTCTACCGTACCGCGGGCAATAACCCGCTGCTCCTGTACGTGCTCATCGTCGGGGTGTCGGTGGTGCTCTCCGCCTTTATCGACAACATCCCCTATGTCGCCACCATGCTGCCGGTGGTGCAGAGCATTGCCCTTTTGATGGGGGAGGACCCCACGGTCTATTACTTCGGCCTGCTGACCGGCGCGACCCTCGGCGGCAATCTCACACCCATCGGCGCCTCGGCCAACATCACGGCCATCGGCATCCTTCGCAAGAACGGGGAGGAGGTCACGACGAAGGACTTCCTGCGTATCGGCGTTCCCTTTACGCTGACGGCGGTCGTGGTCGGCGCTGCCTTTATCTGGCTTATCTGGGGCGTATGACAGTTCGGGAAAGGGAAAAACCGTGAAGAGCCGGCGCGTGATCTTCAAATGCAGGCGCCGGCGAAAAACAGAATAGAGACCCAGCCGGGTGAATACGCTGTATGGCAGCGTGTTCACCCGCTTTTTTTGCAGAGATTCCCGGTTTTTTCATTCAGAACTGCCTCTTCAATCTTGAAAAATGGGAGATATTATGTTATCCTGTAGTGTGTACAATCGCGTTTAGTATACCCTGTTTATGGGAATGTGAATAGTTTTGCAAAAAGAACCTGCGCCAAGGCGCAGCAAGGAATATGGAGCATCAAGATGACAGACTTGCTTGAGAGAATCAACAGAACGATCCGCGGCGCCATCCCGCGCAGAGCGATCGCATCCCTGCTTGTCGCGGCGGAGTGCTTCTCCATCGTCGCGGTGGGTATTCCTGCGGCTTATGCCGAGGACAGTATCGGGATTGAAGCGGCTGATCAGTTTGAAGATTATTCCATGTATTCCAAGGAGGACTTGCTCCCTGACGATACAGACGAAAGGGTAGTTTCTCCGGAGGAGGCTGCCCTGCTCGGCGCGGAAGCCGCGGAGCAGGCGGAGTACGAGGCGGAGCTTGCGGCCTATGACGCGGAGCTTGCAGCCAATGACGCGGAGAGCGCGGGAGAAGACCGCGACGCCGCAGCCGCAGCCGCCGCACGCGCAGAGGAAGCGGCAGGCCGCGCCATTGAGGCGGCCAACCGCGCCGCGGATGAGGCGGCATGGGCGGTAGACGCCTATGAGCTTGCAGAGCAGGAGGCGCGGCAGGCCGCCGATGATGCGGCGACGGCAGCCTATGAGGCCGAATACGCGGCCCGGGCGGCTGAGGATGCCCTTCGCGCAGCGGAGAATGCGGACGGGGAAAAGCCGGATCAGAGATCTGACGCGAAGGACGGAGACCGGTCCGGAAAGAATCCCGGGGGACACGACCGCGCAGCAGGTACAAATACGGCCGACTCCGCGAGAAGCGCTGCGACCGGAAGCCCCAATCCGGACCATGCCGGAAGCGGCCAAAAACCCGGTAAGCCCGGAACAGGGACAGCGGACGGGCAGAAACCCGATGGAGAAGGAACCGACAGATTCGCCGAGGCGGACCACGCCCGGGAAGAAGCCGAGCGGCTGGCGGCGGAAGCCGCAGCAGCAGCGGAGCGCGCTGCGGAGGCTGGCGCTTCGGCGGGGCGCGCCTGGGCGGCGGCTGACCGCGCTGCAACGGCAAGCGCGAATGCATCTGCCGCGGCAGAGCGTGCCGCTGCCGCGGCAGACCGCGCCCGTTCGGCAGTCGAAGCCTATGAGCAGGCCGGTGATACAGAGAGCGCGGCTGCAGATGCGGACAATGACATTGATGAAAGCGGCGCGGAGCTTGAGACGCTCGACTACGCCGACAGTGCCGTAGCCGTCCGGGGCGAGGTCCCCGCCGGCGTCACCGTGGAGACGGCGGATGTTTTCGAAGCCTACCGGAATGTTGATCCGGAGGAGCTCAATGCCTTCAGCATGAGCGATATGGATACCTTCGAGAGTGCGGATGGGGCGTCTGCGCCTGCAGCGGAGCAGAAACCGGTGCTCCTCGCCGCCTATGACATCTCCCTCACGCTGGAAGGGGAGGAGTACCAGCCCGAGTCCGGCAGGACCCTGGAGGTCAGCATCACGGTTCCCGAGATCCCGGAGGGGATGAAACTCAGACTCTGGCACATCAGTGACGTTAAGCCCGCCGAGGAAATCAAGGACTTTTTCCTCGACGGCAATACGGTCACCTTTACGGCCTCCGGCTTCTCCGTTTATGCCATCTACGGCTATACGGTGGACTTCCACTGGGGCGATTATACCTACAGCATCCGGGGCGAGAGTGAGATCACTCTCAGCGCACTGCTTGCACAGCTCGGCGTGACCGAGATTACGATCGCTGACGTGGAGGACGTCAGCTTCACCAATTCCGCATACATAGAAATCGAGCAGCTCGATTCCGACTGGCTGCTCCGGTCCCTCGCGCCCTTCGACACCGACGAGGCGCTGATCCTCTCGCTTACAAACGGCCAGAGCGTGGAGATCCTGGTTACGGATGAGCCTGTGATTGTTACCGAGCCTAAAGCTGTTGAGGATCTTGTCTATAACGGTGCTCCCCAGAATCTGATCACCGCTGGCGCAGTGACTGACGGCACCATATCCTATAGCCTGGACAATGTCAGCTACAGCGCGGATGTCCCCGCTGCAGCCGATGCCGGAGACTATATAGTATATTATAAGGTAGAAGCAGAGAACGAGGAGCCTGTCACGGCCAGTGTGAACGTGACCGTCTCGCCCAAGGCAGTCACGGTGACGGCGGGCGACGCATCCAAGACCTACGGCGAGA
>CAMHEN010000086.1 GCA_946184165.1 uncultured Clostridia bacterium
ACCGCTGTATGAAACGGAGCTCACGCAAATGCAATCGGAGTTTCGGAGCATCATTGTTCGGCTGAAAAAGGAACTCCCGTCGCGGGTAGAGGAAATGAAAAAGCTGACGCGGGAGGCTTTTCAAAACACGGTTGAGCATTTCACCAAGGGCGGCGAGGCTTCGCAGCTCATACAAGTTTCCGAGGAGGAATTTGCCGAGAGATTCAAGCAGAGCCTTGCCTATCTCCCGGAGATCAGTGATCGGATATCGGATGAGCTGTTGTCCGCTTTCATCAGCATCGCGCGTATATGATCTCATGCGCATTCAACTCTTATATGTGTGCTGTAGCATCCATATTCTGATCGCAGAAATTAATTCAGCGGCGAAGCATCTAAATTGATGCTTGACCGCTGAATTAATTTGTTATACACTGTGGGCGAAAACAAATCAGCGGTGAATGGGGTAAAAAGTGAGTTCACCGCTGAATAAAAAGGAGACAGCCATGATCGGACGGGAGCGAGAATCAAAAGACCTGAACAGGTTATACGACAGCGGTCGGGCAGAACTTGTTGCCATATACGGCAGACGCCGCGTCGGAAAAACATTTTTGGTGGATGAGACTTTTGCCGGGCGCATTACCTTCCGTCATGCCGGACTTTCTCCGGCTGATGAAGAAGCAAAAGGGCTTATGCAGGCGCAGCTGAACCATTTTTATAATTCACTTGATCTCCATGGTATGGAGCCGTGTGAAAGGCCGACCTCCTGGCTGGATGCTTTCCTGCTTCTTGAAAAACACCTGCAAAAAATCGACGATGGCTCCCGACAGCTGGTTTTTCTGGATGAGCTTCCCTGGCTTGACAGCCCGCGCTCGGGATTTCTGCAAGCCTTTGAGGGCTTTTGGAACACATGGGGCTGCCATCGAAAGAATCTTATGGTCATTGTCTGCGGAAGCGCAAATTCCTGGGTGCTGGATAAACTGATCAACAATCACGGCGGACTTTACGGAAGGGTGACTTATGAAATTAAGCTGTCGCCGTTTTCCCTCCATGAATGCGAGGCGTTTTACCGGAGCAGGCAGGTGCAGCTTTCACGCTATGATATGATCCAGAGTTATATGATCTTTGGAGGGATTCCGTACTACCTCGGGTATATGGATCGGGAACTGAGCCTTGCGCAAAACGTGGATCAGCTTTTTTTTGCCCGAAACGGTGTACTGCGAAATGAATATGACCGCCTTTTTGAATCGGTCTTCACCAATCCGGAGGCGATCAAGGATATTGTGCGCTTATTGTATACAAGAAATGCCGGTTTCACCAGGAAGGAAATCACGCAAAAGCTGGGGATCACAGACGGGGGAACACTGTCGAAAAACCTTTCCGCGTTGATATCCAGCGATTTCGTTGTGAAATATGCTCCCTTTGGACTCAGCAAGCGGGAGGAGCACTATAAACTGGTGGACCCATTTTGCTTGTTTTATCTTCACTTTATTCAGGGAAAAAGCCGGATAAGTGAAAAATACTGGCAGCAGAATGTAACGTCACAGCCGGTCGTGACATGGCGCGGCTTCGCATTTGAAAATGTTTGTCTCCACCATGTGGAACAGATCAAGCAGGCTCTTGGCATCTCGGGTATAGAGACAAGCAGTTCTGCATGGTCAAAGAAAAGCGGAGATGAAGAGGGGATTCAGATCGACCTTTTAATCGAACGCAAAGACAACGTGATAAACATGTGTGAGATCAAATTTACCAGCGAGGCATTTGCCGTAGACAAAAAATACTATCAGATTTTACTCAGCAGGCCGGAGAGGATACGCGAGATCGTTTCTCCCAAGATGTCGATTCACAGCACGCTGATCACGACCTTCGGCCTCGTGCGAAATGAGTACAGCGGTGCTTTTACCAATGTAGTAACCATGGATGAGCTGTTTGCCTGAGAAGCAACATTACAGAAAGCAGAAAGACAGCCCGGAATCACGATGCGTTGAATCGGCATCGATGATTCCGGGCTGGAAGCATTATTATTCACTTATTCACGGCCAGACTAACATGGCTCTCGCTGTTTTTCAGCGAACTTTTTTGGAATATTTTCCGCACTTTTTTCATCATATCAGGCACTTTAAAAACTCACGTTGGTGTATAATGGGTGTACTTTTGAAAAATACGACTCAAAAGCCCAGTGTTTTCAAGGCTTTGCGGGTTTTGTAAATCTATTGCCGTGGCACACAAAAAGTATCTTAGTCAAATGCGTTCAGCCTCCTGAAAAGCCGGTTTCTGCCCCGTTTTGCCGCATTTTGCCGGGCAGAAAAAGTTGTTAATAAACTGTGACTCTGTCATGGAAAAAGCAAAATACGGCAAATTGCGGCAAGTCAAAGCCGTCAATGGCAGTCAAATGGCAGGTAAAATCGGGGTGTTTTACTGCCGTCGGGTGAAGAGATAATGAGAATTGCATGATGCAGACTACAGATCCATCCTCAAGACAACTTTATCGACCAGTTGCTTTCCACCCTCAAAAATCGGCTGATCATAGTTATCGATAATGTAATTCTTCAAAATTTGATGCTGAACGAATCCGCAGTGTTCATAAAACGGCACGGTTAATGGACTGTCACCTGTGCCAACTTGAAGAACCGCATACTGATCCTTATATCGATCAACTACATATTCAATCAGCTTTTTCCCATATCCTTTCCCTTGATAAGTCTGCGACACAGCAAGGTTCTGAATCTCCAATACGCCGTTTCCCTCGTCTGTGACAACACATTCTCCCTTTACGACACCGTCATCTTCGAGCAAGAACATCGTCCCTCTGTCAAGATAGAGGTCAATCATGTTTTCCTGTTCGTCAGCGAGTAACAGCAAAGGGAGATAGTCTCGCTTATTATCGATCTCTCTAATGACCACAGTAAGCCCTCCGCTATTCTGCCTTGCCAGAAACTCCCGTCACACCTGTATATTAAAGTAATTTATTATACCTCATATCGGCGGAATATTCCACTATAAAAACGGCACTCTGCAGCTCGCAAAAAACGGCACTCTGCAGCTCGCAGAGTGTCGATACACAGAACAGCGGTCTCGGTGCTTTCGCACCGGAGCTGCTGTTGTACATACGCGGTTTTAGCCTCCCGATCATCCTTTCCTTACGCTTTCCTCTTTTGATCGATTATTCATGCAGCGCCCGCTCCTTTTCCAGCGCTTCTTTTTTTCCGTGGATCCTGCCAAGCGCATACATCAGCAGGGTCGCGGCGAGCAGATTGATCCAGCCAAGTCGGGCCGGGCTGAAGGTGTTGGCCATGCCGATCGCCAGATTCGCGCCGCCGATCCCGGCCAGGACCCTGCCGATCTTTTCCAGATGACGGATCCTGGAATCAATATCCGAAAAGAGATCAAACGGGCCGTCCGCGGTTTTTTTGCGGAAGTAGATCCACATCATCATCCTTCCGACGTATTCCGCGCCGGTTTCCCTCATAAAAGAAAGATACGCCTCGTCGTAAGGGTGCATTTCCAGGCGTACGCTGTATTCGCCGGGTTCACAGCGAACAAAGTGGTACGTGCAATAGCTGACGCTGTCCAGCACCCAGCCGTTCATGGCCATTTCGTTCAGCCAGTCCTCTTCCTTCTCAAAGCTCCATACCCAGAACCATTTTCGGATCGTTATCCTGTTCTCCATTTTTATTCCTCCAGCAGTATTCTATCCCCGTTGTCCGCCAGTTCCCGCAGCCTGGCCACCTCGCTCTTCAGCGCTTGAAGCCCTTTTTCTGTCAGACGGTATTCTTTCCGGCGGCTATCGTCCTCGGCGGGAAGCTGGATGATCCAGCCTTTTGCGCTTAACGCGTTCAGGGCTCCGTACAGAGTCCCCGCTGCCAGATGGACCCGGCCCCCGGACAGTTCCTCTGTCAGCTGCATAATGCCGTATCCGTGCCGCGGACTGACAAGGGACAGAAGAATATAATACGTTGCTTCTGTCAGGGCAAAACTTTCTGCCATGTTCTCACCTCAATCGTTGCTCGATATATCGTTAAACGATATATCGTGTTTATAATATATCGCTGCTCGATATATTTGTCAAGTGGTATTCCCGCAATAAAAAGCACCTCACAAGGAGGTGCTTTAGACATATCCGAAAGGGCCTCATTTGAATCTGCGGGGTCCGTGCTTCGCTCGTGCCGGGCACTTCCGGAGAGAGCCTGTAGAATGCGGCAAGATGAGGCCGTCAATGGTGGTCAAATGGCAGTAAAAAACGGGGCGGTTTACTACCGCTGGGTGAAGCGAATAAACTGTAGTCTGAAGATTATAACAGTTTCAACATCATGTACTCATTTACAAAAGTACCGTCTTTCATTCGTATCGCATCTGGTTTTACACCTGTAATACGAAAGCCCATTTTCTCATATAGATGCCTTGCCCTGCTGTTGCCTTCAACAAATTCAAGCTCAATCTGACGGACTCCATTGCGCTCTCTGGCGATTCGGAACATCTCTTCGAACATTCTTGTTCCGATCCCCAGGCTCCAAAACTCTTGTAAAAGTGCTATTGCAACAGATGCTCTGTGGCAGTCTTTCTTCCCGGACCGAAAGGAAATCTGGCAATTACCGGCAATTCTTCCGTCCACGACACAGGCAATCATCATCGCGTTTTCATTCTGGTTAGCGCCATTCAGAAAGTCCTTTTCCTGTTCAAGGGTAAAATCTGCGTATTCCTCTGGGAATTTCATCAGAAAGTCTGTCTCACCGGATGCTTTTATGATGAATTGGAGCATTTCCTCTGCATCGTCTTCGTGAGGACTGAGAAGCATTGCAGTTCGACCATCAATTAATTTGAATTCAGTTTCTTTGAAAACCACTGCCGTTCACCTCACAAACAGAAATCCGACCTACTGGAATCTCCCGTCACACCCGAAAAATAAGTAATTTATTATACACCACCGCCGGGGATTGATACTATTTCTTGATTAAACACCCATGCGTCGCAATCCGCTCCACAACGCATGAAAGCTCATAACGCATGGGTGTTTTTCGCATCTGTTTCGGTTGCCGCGTGAGCGGCGAGAAACAGGCGCTTGGATCAATCTTTACTGTGGAAGCGGAGCTTTCACAGTAAATACTTTAATCAGATAAGCTGCGGTTCCCGCAGCATTTTCAGCCCGAAAGCGCTGAAAATGCGTCTCATACAGATCCTCTGCGCGCCTTATGGCGCTATGAAAACCTGTCTTATCCGTTTACTCCTTCAGCAGCGGGGCGCCGGAGTGCCAGGCGGTGCCGCAGACATCGCCGACGGCGTAGTAGTCGTTACGCATCTGGTCGAAGACGAAAGCCCGGATCTTGCCGCAGTCGATGCGCCCGAGCTCGTCCAGCACCTTCTCGTCCGCCGTGACGTTCACAATCTCGCCCAGCACGCGAAGACCGTAGGGTTGCTCCTGCATCTCAAGGACCCTGCACTCCAGCGTGACGGGGTACTCGGCAATGAGCGGGGCGTCCACGCGGCCGCTCTTTTCGGCATGCAGACCGGTGCGTGCAAACTTGTCCGGCACCTTGTTCCCGCTCACGAGGCCGAGATAGTCCGACTCCACCAGCGTGTCCGTGCCGGGAATGGCGAGGGTGAACGCACCGCGCCGTCTGAGATTCTCCACCGTCTTGTGGTCCTCCTCCAGGTTGAGTGCCACCATGTTCTCTGCACAGATGCCGCCCCAGGCCATCATCATGAGGTCCACGCTCTCATCCTCGTTATAGGTCCCGATCATATAGGTCGGCATGGGGAAGAGCCAGGGCTTTACGCCAAAATCTTTCATCATCCAATCTCCTTGCATACTATATTCGTCGATCCGCGGGGGATTGACGTTCACCTGCTCTGTATGATACCATGGCCTGGCAGTCTGGACAAGTACTGACATTTATGTTAGGTACTAACTTTGAGGTAAGCATATGGATGAAAAAAGGATCTCCGACGCGAAATTCAGCGATACCGGATACAGCTACACGCTCTCGCTGATTGCGGGAAAATACAAGCCCATTGTGCTGTACTGCCTGATGGAGTATGAGCCGGTGCGCTTCAACGAAATGCGCCGCTACCTGGGTACGGCCGCAGACAAGACGCTGAGCCAGACGCTCAAAGAACTGGAGCGCGACGGGCTGATCCACCGCCGGATGTACCCGGAGGTCCCGCCTAAGGTGGAATATACCCTCACCGAGCGGGGCCACTCTCTGGTGAAGGTGCTGGATCAGCTCTGTACCTGGGGGCTGGAAAACCGCCCGAAGCAGCAGGACTGAGCGGTGCGGCAGGCGGACTTTGCGCTTGCATTCAGCGCCCGTCTGGTATATGATAACGCAGATTTAACCCATGGATCGGAGAGATGTGCATGAGGGAATTTCGCTTTGCGCTCAAAAATACAATCCCCATTTTCTTCACATATCTGTTTCTCGGCATCGGCTTCGGCGTTCTGATGAGCGAGGGCGGATACGGCATCCTGCTCTCGGTGGCCTCGGCCGTGTTCATCTATGCCGGGTCCGCGCAGTATATCATGGTGCCCATGATGGTGTCCGGCGCATCGCTCCTGTCCGTCGCCGTGATGACCTTTTTCATCAACGCCCGGCACATCTTCTACGGCATCGGCTTTGTGGAGAAATACCGCCGCATGGGCTGGCGCTGCCCCTATATGATCCACGCGCTGACGGACGAGACCTTTTCCCTGCTCGGCTCGATCCGGTATGATCCGGGTCTGGACGAGGACAGGGCTGCGTTTCTCATCTCCATGCTGGACCAGTCCTATTGGATCTTCGGCTGCTTTGTGGGCGCCTGCGCGGGCCGTTTTTTGAGCTTTGACCTGCGCGGAGCCGACTTCTCCGCCACTGCGTTCTTCCTCGTCGTCGTGGTCAACCAGTGGCGGCAGCAGCGCTCCAAGCTGCCGTTTGTGATCGCGGCGGGCTGCGCGCTGGTGTTCTTCCTGGTGCTCGGCAAGGAGTATTTCCTCATCCCCACGCTGACGGGCTGCCTGGTGCTTCTGCTGCTCCTGCGCCGTCCCATCGAAGGAAAGGAGGCCGCCGTCGGTGCCTGAAACACTCTATCCCGTGGCGGTCATCGCCGTCATTGCCGTCATCACCTATTTTCTGCGCGCGCTGCCCTTCCTGCTTTTCGGCGGCCGCCCGCTGCCGAAAACCATGCAGTATCTCGGAAGGACCCTGCCGCCGGCGATCATGACGGTGCTCGTGATCTACTGCCTGCGGGACATCGACTTTACCCGCGCCCCCTTCGGCCTCGCGGAACTCGCCGCGAGCGCGCTCGTGGTGCTGCTGCAGGTGTTCCGGAACAACATGTACCTCTCTATCGTGGCAGGCACGCTCTGCTACATGGTCCTCCTGCGCCTGCTGTGAAGATTGCGGGATGCCGCCGCAGGGGCCCGGGAATCACCCGGCAGAGAAAACAGTAAAAAGAAGTAACCTCGGGCGAATTTGTACGATCGTACATTCGCGCCCGAGGCTTTTCTTTATGCTTTGCCGCACCGCAGCCTCGTTTACATCCCCGGATTCAGGATCATCTCGTTGTGCAAAAGCCGCAGGGCCGAGAGCTGATCCCGGGAATCGACAGTGAGGGTGAGGCTGTTCTCGACGAGGGCGGCGTCCAGGACTGCGACGCCCGCCCGGGAGAGTTTCAGCGCCGCCTCCGAGAGGGCGCGGGCGTCCGCCCCCCGGCCCGCGAGCGTGATGCTGCCGCCCCGGCCCGTGATCCCGGCGAGGCGCGCCCGCGCGCTTTCAGGGAGCAGCATGACCTCCGTGCCCTCGCTCAGCTCAAAGGACGACAATAGCCGCAGGGGCACGTTCCCGGCGAGAGCCAGCTCCACCGACTTCGGGTGCAGCACCTTCGACCCCGCCCGGGCGAGGGCCAGCATATCCCGGGTGTCGATGGCCGCGAGGCGCTTCGCCTCCGGCAGCAGGCGGGGATCCGCGGTGTAGATGCCGTCCACGTCTGTGTAGATCTCGCAGCCCTCTGCCTCCAGCGCCGCGGCCAGCGCCACCGCCGTGGTGTCCGAGCCGCCGCGGCCGAGACTCGTGATATCTCCCGCCGCGCATATGCCCTGAAAGCCGGTGACCACCGGGATGCGGCCGCGGCTGAGTTCCAGGCGGATGCGGTCCGGATCTATGAAGAGAATGTCCCCGTCCGTATGCCGCGCATCCGTGAGGATCCCCGCCTGCCAGCCCGTCAGCGACACGGCCGGCAGGCCCATCGCCTCCATGGTCATCACGAGCAGGGCGGCGGCCTGCTGCTCCCCTGTGGTCACCAGGGCGTCCAGCTCCCGGGCTGAGGGCGCGCGGCTGAGGGCGCGGGCCTGGCCGGTGAGACTGTCTGTGGTGCCGCCCATGGCCGAGACCACCACCACGAGCTCGGTCCCCTCGCGGCTCTTGCGGCAGAGCTCCGCCACATGGCGCAGCCGCTCCGGGCCCGCCAGCGAGCTGCCGCCGAATTTCTGCACAAGCAACATGTGCACTCCTCCAAACAAAAATCAAAGCGGCGGCAGGTTCTGCCGCCGCTCTATTCTATTCCGAGGGGAAAACCGGGGTTACTGGAGATTCAGCACTCGCTCCAGATCCTCGAAAGCGAAGAACTGCCCCGCATTGTTCAGAGCCCGGATGCGCGCGGGGTCTGCGAGGAGCTTACCGCAGGTCTCGCCCGGCCGAAGGACCAGCGCGTCGGGATCGAAGTCCTGGCGGAAGAGCCACACGTCGCAGTGGAAGTGATCGCCCGAGAAGCGAAACAGCAGCTCCCCGCGCTCCGGATCGAGCCGCAGGCCGGCCTCCTCCCATACCTCCCGCAGGGCGGCGGTGAGGCTGTCTTCCCCCGCCAGAGCGCTGCCGCCCGTACACTCCCAGAATCCCGCCATGCTCTTCTCCGGCGCGCGGCGGGTCAGCAGATACTCTCCCACGCTGTTTCGGACCCAGACATGTACGCAGAGGTGGCAGTCGCCGGGAGCAAGCACATCCCCGCGGCGCTGGGTGCGGCCGGTCTTTCGGCCGTCCCTGTCGTAGACGTCCCAGAGCTCCTCCGGCTCGTCCAGGCGGATCAGCTCCGCGAGTCTGTCATGATCGGTTTTGTACATTGGGTTCCCGCCTTTCCGGTCTCTGTCTGTGTCAGGTATACCAGACGCGCTCCGGCGTGTCAAGTTTTCGGGAGATCCCGAAACATCCCGGAAAACCCGGATTTTCCGGCAATGCCCTGATTGACGAATACTTTTCGGCGTGGTATACTATATGCTAATTTTGAAAACAAAGGAGATGCTGATCCTTTATGGACGACGGCAGTCGATTGCCACTTATTTCTGCGGTGCTGCTGCTGTTTTGCGCGGTGTATTTCGCCGTCGCGGAGACAGCGTTTGCTTCGACTACGCGCACGCGCATGCGCCTTGCGGAGGATCGGGGGGACATGCGGGCCAAGGAGGCCCTGTATGTGCTGGACCACTTCGACCTCGCCATCAGCGCGATCCTCATCGGCACCAATATCGTGCATATCTCCGTTGCCGCCCTCGTCACCCTCGCGGTCACGCGCAGGTGGGGGCTCGGCGCGGTTTCTGTCAGCACGCTCATCACGACGGGCGTCGTGTTCTTCGTGGGGGAGATGCTGCCCAAGAGTATTGCAAAAAAGTACAGCGACAAGCTGGCCCTCGCAACAGCGGGACTGCTGGTCTTTTTCATGAAGCTATTGAAACCCGCCTCCCTTGTCCTGACCGCCATCGGCCAGGCGGCGGCGCGTCGTATCCCCGGGGACGCGGAGAAATCCGTCACCGAGGACGAGCTTTATGATATCATCGAGGACATGACCGAGGAGGGCAGTCTCAACGAGGAGCAGGGGGACCTCATCTCCTCCGCGCTCCAGTTCGGAGACGTCACGGTGGAAAATGTCCTCACCCCGCGGGTGGATCTCGTTGCGCTCGATATGCACAGCGACCACGCGCAGATCCTGGACTGCATCAAGTCCTGCACCCACAGCCGTCTGCCCGTCTACGATGGCAGCATCGACAACATCGTCGGCGTGCTGCAGATCCGGAAATACATCAAGGCCTATCTCCGCGAGGGGGAAAATCTTGACCTTCGGCCCCTTCTGGACGAGGCTCTGTTCATCCACCAGAGCACCAAAATCGACGAGCTGCTGCCCGTCATGTCCAAGCGCAAGCACAATCTCGCCGTCGTCACGGACAACTACGGCGGCACCCTCGGCATCGTGACCGTGGAGGACATTCTGGAGGAGCTGGTGGGCGAGATCTGGGACGAGGATGACGTGGTGGAGGAGCCCATCATCGCTCTCGGCGACGGGGTATACGAGGTCGACGCGGACGAGTCTGTGAGCGACGTGTTCGAGCATCTGGGCTATGAGGACCCGGAGGAGGACGAGGAGCTCATCAACACCCTGATGGGCGAGTGGGCCTACGAGAAATTCCCCGCTATCCCTCAGCCCGGTGACAGCTTCCGTTATCACCGCGTGTCCGTCACCGTGGCGGGCATGGAGCACAACCGCATCCTCAAGCTGCGCGTGAAGCTCCTCTCCGAAGAGGAAGGGAGTGAGACGGCATGAGCATCTATATGATCGTGATCGGCGTCGTGGTACTGGTGTGCCTGTCCGCCTTCTTCTCCGGCTCGGAGATGGCCTTTTCCTCCTGCAATCAGCTCCGCATGG